>NZ_VOSR01000032.1:0-31744 GCF_007997345.1 Mitsuaria sp. TWR114 | reverse complement strand
CGACCTCGTGCTGACCCGGGGCAACGAGCTGAAGCTGGTTTATCCACAGCCTCTGGCCTTGCCCGAGCGCTTCGCCGACCTGGACTTCGACCACTTCTTCCTGCAGCCGATGGACTCGATCCTGCAGAAGCAGAACACCCGCGAGGCCGTCGCGTATTGCATGGCGCATCCGCAGTGGAAGCTGTCGATCCAGATGCACAAGGTGGTCGGGATCGATTGACGCGATGCCGGGAACGGGCGGCAGTTGTCCCCAGTTCGGCGCTAGCTAGCGCATCCGAGGGCGGGCTGTAAAGCCAACAACGCTGTGGAAAACTTTCTGGCAACCGGGAGCTTCTCCACAGCCGGAGGGGGTCCGCCCGGTCTTGTTGTCAGTTCATGCAACGCCAAACCGGCCCTCCACGCACAGGGTTTGGATGCCGACAAGTCATTGGTTCCAAAGAGGAATTTCGACTTGTCCACAAAAATTTCGGCCCTCTACTAAGACGACCAGAGAGATATATAAAACCTTGATGTTGAAAAGAGAGGCAGGAAATTTCGTCCCGGCGTTGCTGTGGGGCGCTTCCTGCGCACAGGCCGCTTGAGCGGGCGACGCCGGACTTGCACACTGCCGACCCATGGACATTGCCGACCTGCAACGACGGCTGCGCGAATTCGCCGCAGCCCGCGACTGGGACCCCTACCTCACGCCGAAGAACCTGGCCATGGCGCTGGTGGTGGAGTCGGCCGAGCTCGTCGAGATCTTCCAGTGGAAGACGGCCGAGGAGTCGCAGCAGCTGTCGCCTGACGAGCATCGCCACCTCGGCGAGGAAGTGGCCGATGTGCTGATGTACCTGCTGCAGATCGCGGACCGCGCCGGCATCGACGTGCCGGCGGCGGTCGACCGCAAGATCGCGATGAACGCGAAGAAGTACCCCGCACCGACCGCATGAAACGCACGATCGCCGTCATCGACTTCGAGACCACCGGCCATTCGCCGCAGGGTGGGGGACGCGCCACCGAGATCGGCGTGGTGCTGCTGCGCGACGGCGAGATCGTCGGCCAGTATCAGAGCCTGATGAACACCGGCGCCTGGATCCCGCCGATGATCGAGCGCCTCACCGGCATCAGCAACGAGATGCTCGAGGATGCCCCCGATGCCGCCCGCGTCATGCGCGAGGTCGCCGAGTTCACCGCCGGCTGTGGTTTCGTCGCGCACAACGCGGGTTTCGACCGCGGCTTCTGGCTGCACGAACTGGACCGCGCGGAAGCCGCGCCCCGCATCGCGCCGGAGTTCGCCTGTACCGTGAAGCTGGCTCGGCGGCTTTATCCGGAGTCGCCGAACTGCAAGCTCGGCACGCTGGCCAAATACCACGGCCTGCCCGACAACGGCCGCGCGCACCGCGCGCTCGCCGATGCGATGACCACCGCGCAGCTGGTGCAGCGCATGCAGCGCGACATCGGCACCGAACTTGCCGAGTTCCTCGGCGAGTTGTCCGTCGAGCACGAATTGCTGCTGCGCTTGCAGGCGGTCGCGCGGCCGCAATGGCACAAGGCGGCCACCGGTTTCGCGCGCGATTTCCGTCGGCATCTGCAGGCGTCGCTGGTCTGAAGTTCGGATGTGGTGACGTTCGGGCGCCTCGTCCCGTCGACGCTGCGTCCGGCGATCAAAGGTCAGCAAAACATTTGCTGTCAAGGTGCCCGTTTCGCCGCATTGGCTGGGACAATCCCGCCCTTTCCTGAATTGCGTTTGTTCTCAAGGTATGTCGAGTATTCAGATTCGCCCGGCCACGCTGCGTGATGCCAAGGCCATCGCCCAGATCCAGGTGAGTTCCGCTCAGGACGCGTACAAGGCGTTCTGGCCCGACACCGCCCTCAACGGGTTGTCCGTTGCCCAGCGCCAGGCCTACTGGCGCGAGGCCATCAACATGTGCGAGCCGCAGGTGCTGGTCGCGCACCTGGACAACGAGGTCATGGGCTTCGTCGGCTTCGACCGTTCGCGCGACAAGGGCACGCCGTCGACGACGGGCGAGATCTGGGCCATGTACGCGGCGCCGTCCCACTGGGACAAGGGCGTCGGCCAGGCGCTGGTCGAGGCGGCGCAGGAAGGCCTGCAGGAAGAGGGCTGCACCCGCGTCACGCTCTGGACCTACAAGAACAACGAGCGCGCGATGCGCTTCTTCGAGATCGCCGGCTTCCGCGCCGAGTCGGACAGCGTCAAGGCGGTGGACGTCGAGGGCAAGCCGCTGGAGCAACTGCGCCTGCAGCGCTCGCTGGTCTGAGCCGTGCTGGCGAAGCTGACGTCCAAGAACCAGCTCACCCTGCCGAAAAGCGTCACCGAGAAGCTCGGTCCGGTGCAGTACTTCGAGGTCCAGCTGCAGGCCGGCCAGGTGCTGTTGACGCCGGTGCGCATCCAGCGCGGCGATGCGGTGCGGGCCAAGCTGGCGGAACTCGAGCTCGGTGACGAGGTGGTCGCTCAGGCGATCGCCTTCGCGTCCAAGGCCGCCAGGCCGGCTGCGAAAGCGGCGGCAAAGGTGGCGGCGAAAAAGCCGGCGAGAACTGCGAAGTCCCCGGCCGCGAAACAGGCCGCTGGCAAGAAGACCCGCAAGTCCGCATGAACCGTCGATCGAAGCCGGCGGCGCCGGTGCTCGTCGTCATCGATCCCGCCCTGATCCTGCACGCCTTGCTGAGGTCCGGCGGCGAATCGCTGGGTCTGCGTCGCGCTTGGCAGCAGGGCGTGCTGCGCCCGCTGGTCAGTCCCGGGCTCGCGTCGACGCTGATGCGCGCGCTGGCCTATCCCAAGCTGCAACTGTCCGCGGCGCAGCAGCAGGAACTGCTGGCTGATTTCCTGCCGTATGCGCAGGTCGTGAAGCCGCAGCGGCAAGCGCGTCTGGCCGGTGTGGCGGAGGACGCCCAGGCCCTCGTCGAACTGGCGCTGCAAGGCGAAGCGTCACTGCTGCTCAGCGAGGATGCGGTGCTCGCGGAATGGTCTGCGAACAGTCGAAGCCAGGCCGCGCGGCAACTCTGCACGGTCCAGTCGATGTCCGCATGGTTCCAGGTGTTGCCCCCCTCCCAACGCGACCTGCTGCTTTGCTAGATTCCGCGGTCGCATATGGCCAGCTTCCAAGATCGCATCCCTGCCAACATGTGGCGCGTGGTGTTCTATGAACGCCGCGGCAATCGCGTCCACCTCGACCGCACCGGCCCCTGGTTGCCGGAGAAGACCCTCGCCCGCAACTGGGCTCACTGGTTCATCGAGCGCGGTTATCACGTCGCGTTGCAGGACCAGAACGGCGGTCTGGAGAAGCTGCACGTCGGACTGCCCGGCTGAGGCCCACCGCCCTCGGGCCGCCTCTCACGCCGCCGCGCGGAATCCCTGACGCTCGAGTGCCCAGCCGTCGGTCGGCGCGGCGTGGCTCTGCACGCGAACGTTGCTCAGCTGCTTCTTCGCGGCACGCTGCACCAGTTGTTCGGCTTGCTCGGGGGTCAGTTGTTGCGCGAAGTGCGTCCAGCGCTTCTGCAGCAGCGGATCGCGCCACGCGTCTTCCAGAGCCCAGCGGATCTCCATCGGATCGGTGAGCGACTGGCAGCGCAGCACGCGCGGCACCAGCGCCAGCACGAACTTCGAGAAATCCGCGCGCTGCTGCGTGGCCATCAGCGCCTCCAGGCGAGTCAGCCGCTGGCTCCAGCCGGGCGTCGCCAATTGGCGCGTCACCAGCGCCTGCAGCGCCTGGACGGGGTTGAACAGGCGCAGCCGATTGGGCGGCAGCACCAGCATCGGCAGTTGCGCGGCCAGCTCGTGCGCCATCGGCGTGACGAAGCTCGCCAGGATCGCCATCCGTTCCCAGGCCTCGGCGTTCAAACCGCCGGCCATCGTCATCGGGCCTTGGCGCAGGCTCTGGCCCATGGCCCAGCATTGCTGCCAGCCGCGGTCCAGTTTCGCGACGTTGGCGGCGTGGCTCATCAGCGCCAGGTTGCCAGCCGCATAACCGGCGTCGTCACGGACCCGGTCGATCGAGCGGCGCTGCGGGTGGTCCGCTTCGTCGCTGAACGGCAGGCGGCTGACCGGGCAATGGCTGGTGTCCAGCTGCTGCAGGTAGTTGGGCGTGACCAGCAGGGTTTCGAAGCTGCGACCGCGCTGCCAGGCATGCAGGCGCAGCGAGAGCCACAGCTGCGTGTGCCGATGAGACTTCAGCGTGCGGGCGCCGAAGGTCGAGCGTCCCAGTTGCCATCCCTGCTGCAGCGGCGACTGGCGGAACAGCTGCTCCACCGGTGGCGTCAAGCCGTGATGGGCATAGTCCCAGCCCAGTTCGAAGCCGACACGTTCATGGCTCGACGCGCCGGCTTCGTCCTTCCGGTCCTCCAGCGTCTCGGCGGCCGTCATCGGCAGGGCCAGTTGCTGGAGGGTGATGTCGTCGGCATTGCGGTGGATCGTGGCGACCATGGGCTGCTCCTTGAAGACTGGGATGCGGGTGGCCTGCGGCTACTGCTTCAGGCTTGGAATCAAGTATTCAAGTTGGGTAGCTCATAGAATGAGCCACCCCGAAATCGGTCAGCAGAAAGTCGGGGCTGACCCACCTAAATCTGTCAGGAGGCCCCCGCATGGATCGCACCGAGCGCTTCTACAAGATCGAGATGCTGATCCGCAGCCGCGGCTGCGTGAGCTTCGCGGAGATGCGCGAGCTGCTGGAGGTGTCGCCGGCGACGCTCAAGCGCGACCTGCAGTACCTGCGCGAGCGGATGGACGCGCCGATCGAATACGACGCCACGGAGAACGGCTATCGCTTCGGGCAGCAATGGCGCGGTCAGCGCCATGAACTGCCGGGCGTCTGGTTCAGCGAGAAGGAGCTGCACGCGCTGCTCACCATGCATCAGATGATGGCGGGTCTCGACGAAAACGGCCTGCTGAGCCGACACCTGCAGCCGATGCTGGACAAGCTCACCGGCATGCTGGGCGGTGATGCCGTCGAGGCGCAGGAAATGACGCGGCGGATCAAGCTGATCTCGACGGCGCGGCGCCGGGTGCCGTCGGAGCATTTCGAGACCGTGGGCAGCGCGGTCGTGAAGCGCCAGCGGCTGCGGATGCGTTATCGCAAGCGGGGAGCGGGAGGCGGCTCGGTCAGCGAGCGCGTGGTGTCACCGCAGCGCCTGGTGCATTACCGCAATACCTGGTACCTGGACGCGTGGTGCCACGCCAGCGATGGGCTGAGACGGTTCGCGCTCGACGCGATGGAGGATGCGGAAGTCCTCGAAGGGCAGGCCGCGCGCAGCCTGCCGTTGAAGGAGCTCGAAGGGGAACTGGACCAGGGCTACGGGATCTTCGCGGGTGGCGATCCGCAATGGGCGACGGTGGTGTTCAGCGCGCAGATCGCCGCGTGGGTGTCGAGCGAGGAATGGCATCCGTCCCAGCGCAGCGAATGGCTGCCCGATGGACGCTGGCAGCTGGAACTGCCCTTCGTGGACGCGACGGAACTGCTGATGGACCTGCTGCGCCATGCCGGCCAGGTCGAGGTGCTAGCCCCGCCCTCGTTGCGCGAGGCTTACGCGAAGCGCCTTACCGCCGCTGCAGCTGCCCTTGCCTGAGCCCTTGTCCTCACCCCTCCCTCTCCCGCAAGCGGGAGAGGGTGCAAGAGGGTCCAAGAGGGTGCAAGAAGCGCCGTCGGTATTACTCCCTCTCCCGCTTGCGGGAGAGCAACCGTGTCAAGCGCTCTCGATTTGCCTCCATGGTTGACCGGACTTGAGGATGGCGTTGAGGATGATCAGCAGCTTGCGCATGCACGCGGTCATGGCGACCTTGTAGGCCTTGCCTGCGGCTTTCAGGCGGTCATACAGCGCCTTGATCGGCCCATTGCATCGCCTGGCGGTGAACACGGCCATATACAGCGTGCTGCGCACATCCGCGCGTCCGCCCTGGATATAGCGCTGGCCGCGCCGCCTGCCGCTGTCGTCGGCAAACGGCGCCACCCCCACCAGCGCCGCCAGGCGCTTGCGGTCCAGGCTGCCCAACTCCGGCAAGCGTCCCAGCAGCATCGAGATCGTGACTCGGCCAATGCCCGGCACGCTGTCGAGCAGCTCGTACTTGGGCTGGTAGATCGTCGAGTCCTTCAAGCGACCGTCCAGATCCTTGTCGATCTCATTGATCCGCTTGTCCAGCCATTCGATGTGGTGTCGCACGCTGGTGCGCGCCACGTGCTTGACCGTGGCCAAGCGGTTCTTCTCCTGCGCGCGCATGCTCACCAGCTGCGCGCGTCGGTCCACCAACTCGATGATCTCCTGCTGCGTCTCGTCCGGCAGCGCGTACACCTGGGGGCGGGTGGCCTGAGCAAACTTGGCCAGCACCTGCGCGTCCAGCCGGTCCGTCTTGGCAAGAACGCCAATTGATCGGGCGAAGTCGCGCACCTTCTTCGGATTCACCACCGCCACGGCGACCCCCGCTGCACACAGCTCGCTGGCCATCGCCGCCTCGAAGCCTCCCGTCGCTTCCAGCACCACCAGCGTCGGCGCTAACCGCTGGAGCTGTTTCACGAGCACCGCGCGCCCAGCCTCGTCATTGCTCACTCTGGATGTCAACTCGCCTGGCGCGTCCTTCAATGGGCTGGACACCTGGGCCACATCCAGCCAAGCCTTGCAAACGTCGACGCCGACGAAGATCTCTGCGTTCATGACAGTGCCCTTCCTTGTGTTCGATACGGCCTCAATGGACCTCACAACCGTTCGGGCTGTCTGTTCATGACGAACCGAGGTCGGCCGCCACGACCCTCGCTCTCCCTCGGTATGGCGCCCAAGCGCCTACCCTGGGCGGGTCGGCCTGTGGCGGCCTGGGCGTACTTTGCTACATACAAGGGCGGGGGTGAGGGCCAGCAGCCTCACCCCTGTCCGCGGTCTTCCTGCGCCTCTTGAGCCTCCTGGGCCTCATAGCGCGCCAGCCGCTCGCTCTTCCAATAGACGTCATCGCCCCCCTTGCCATCGAGGTTGGCGCGATTGAGAACCCGCGCCAGCACGAACAGCAAATCCGACAACCGGTTCAGGTAGTGTCGCGGCGTGGCGTTGAGGGCCTCGTTCGCTGCCAGCGTGACCACCGCCCGTTCGGCGCGGCGGGCGATGGTGCGGCAGACATGCGCGATCGCCGCGCTGCGGGTGCCGGCCGGCAGGATGAACTCCGCCAGGCGGGGCAGGGCGGCGTTGTGGTCGGCCAGCGCCTGGTCGAGGTGGAGCACCGCCGCTTCCTTGAGCAGGCTGTAGCCCGGCATGCACAGCTCGCCGCCGAGGTTGAACAGCTCATGCTGGACGGTGACCAGCAGTTCGCGCACATCGTCGGGCAGCGGCTCGGCCAGCAGCACGCCGATCTGGGAGTTCAGTTCGTCCACATCGCCCATCGCCTGGATGCGCAGGTGGTCCTTGGGGACGCGGGTGCCGTCGCCGAGGCCGGTGGTGCCGTCGTCGCCGGTGCGGGTCGCGATCTGGGAAAGTCGATTGGCCATGGCGGATGCCGCGCGGGCTGCGGAAGTGCAAACCCGGCATCTTGCCGCAACTCGACCGGGAAGGCGGTCAGTTGCGGCTGCCGCTGCGATGGAAGACCGGGCGATGGTGCGACATGGCGGCGGCATGGCCATGCACGTCGTGCACGGTGTGTCTCGGGATGCCGACCGGCCGGGGCACATGCGGCGCCGGCTGACGGCCGCCGGGTTCGAGGTGGCCGCGGGCGGGCTGTCCGGGATCGATGTCCTCGTCGGCAGCGTCGCCGGGCAGGTGGCGGAGCTGATCCATCCACCAGACCCTCAGCCAATCCATGCGCAGGGTGGCCAGCACCACCAGCCCCAGCAGCAGGGCCCAGATCGTCCATAACCACAGGTGGGACATGGCGGACTCCTCGTGGCGCGCGACCAGGCGCGCGATCCGTTCATGCTGTCACTGTGCGGGTCGCGGCGCAAGCGGGACGATGCAAGTGAATGCAGCGACGCGTCTTCCTAGAATCCATCGCATCGACGAGCGATGACCCGCCGGCCGATCGGTGCTGCCGATCCGGGAACGGCGGCACCAGGAGACCACGATGAACGCGCCTCGAGAACTCGGTGACGACCAGGGAGACCCCGGCGCGCCGCACCAGCCGGTCTACGCCCCGCGCGCGATGCCGGCGGCGATGCTGGAGGCGCTGAAGGCGCGCTTCGGCGACCGCTGCAGCACTGCGATGGCCCTGCGCGAGCAGCATGGTCGCGACGAATCGCCCTTCGACGTGCCGCCGCCGGAGGCGGTCGTCTTCGCCGAAAGCAACGACGAGGTCGCCGCGGTGCTGGCCCTGGCCAACGCGCATCGCGTGCCGGTGATCCCCTACGGCGCCGGAACCTCGCTCGAAGGCCACCTGCTGGCGGTGCAGGGCGGCGTGAGCCTGGACCTGTCGCGGATGAAGCGCATCCTCAGCGTCAACGCCGAGGACCTGACGGTGACCGTGCAGGCCGGCGTCACGCGCAACCAGCTCAATACGGAGATCCGGCACCAGGGGTTGTTCTTCCCGATCGACCCCGGCGCGGATGCATCGATCGGCGGCATGTCGGCCACGCGGGCCAGCGGCACGAATGCAGTGCGCTACGGCACGATGAAGGAGAACGTGCTCGGGCTGACGGTCGCGACGCCGGACGGGCGGCTGATCCGCACCGGCTCCCGCGCGCGCAAGAGCAGCGCCGGTTACGACCTCACGCGCCTGTACGTGGGCAGCGAGGGCACGCTGGGCGCGATCTGCGAGATCACGCTGCGGCTGTACCCGCTGCCGGAGGCGGTGTCGGCGGCGGTCTGCTCGTTCGAATCGATCGATGCCGCGGTCCGGACCACGATCGCGATCATCCAGATGGGCGTGCCGATCGCGCGTTGCGAGTTGCTCGATGCCCACGCGGTGCGGGCGGTCAACCGCCATGACAAGCTCACGCTGCGCGAGGCGCCGATGCTGCTGATGGAGTTCCACGGCTCCGACGCTGGCGTGGCGGAGCAGGCGGCCACCGTCCAGGAGATCGCCGCCGAGCACGGCGGCACCGGCTTCGAGTGGGCGACCACGCCGGAGGAGCGCACGCGCTTGTGGACGGCCCGGCATCACGCCTACCTGTCCGCGCTGCAGATGAAGCCCGGCTGCCGCGCGGTGACGACCGACACCTGCGTGCCGATCTCGCGCCTGGCGGAGTCGATCAATGCGTCGGTGGAGGAAGTTGAAGCGAGCGGGCTGCCGTACTTCATCGTCGGCCACGTCGGCGACGGCAATTTCCACATGGGCTACCTGATCGATCCCACCATTCCCGCTGAACGCGCAAGCGCCGAGGCGCTGAGCGCGCGGATGGTGGCGCGCGCGATCGCGCTCGAAGGCACCTGCACCGGCGAGCACGGCATCGGCCTGCACAAGCAGGGCTTCCTGCTCCAGGAGGCCGGGGAGGGCGCGGTCGATCAGATGCGAGCGCTCAAGCGGGCGCTCGATCCGAACGACATCATGAATCCGGGGAAGGTCTTCGCCTGATCAATGCTGCGGTGCCGGCACGCTCCACCGGCGCGTGACATCGCCGCGTGCGTTGACGCTCTCCAGGTGGACGCCGAAGCCCCACAGGCGCGCCACATGCTTGAGCACTTCCTGGGCGTCGTCGTGCAGCGGGCGGTCCAGGTGCTGCTGGTGGCGCAGGGTCAATGAGCGGTCGCCTCTGAGGTTCACGTTCCAGACCTGGATGTTGGGCTCCCGCGTGGACAGGTCGTACTGCCGGGACAGGGTCTGGCGCACGTGCTGGTAACCCTGCTCGTCGTGGATCGCGGAGATCTCGTACTCCGCCTGGTGCTCGTCGTCCAGGATCGAGAACAGCCGGAAGTCGCGCATCATCTTCGGGCTCAGGTACTGCGCGATGAAGCTCTCGTCCTTGAAGTTGCGCATCGCGTGATCCAGCGTCGGCAGCCAGTCGCTGCCGGCGATCGCCGGGAACCACTCGCGGTCTTCATCGGTGGGGTGCTCGCAGATGCGCTTGATGTCGGTGTACATCGCGAAGCCCAGCGCATACGGATTGAGCTGCGCCATCGGCGGCTGGGCCACCACGTTGGTGTGGGACTTGAGCCACTCGATCATCATCCCGTCCGACAGATAACCGTCGTCATACATCGTGTTCAGCAGCTTGTGATGCCAGAAGGTGGCCCAGCCCTCGTTCATCACCTGCGTCTGTCGCTGCGGGTAGAAGTACTGCGCGATCTTGCGGACGATGCGGACGATCTCCCGCTGCCAGGGCTCCAGCAGCGGCGCGTTCTTCTCGATGAAGTACAGCAGGTTCTCCTGCGGCTCGTCGGGGAAGCGCCGCTTCTCTTCCGCCTTGGCCTCGTCCTCGGGCCGGCGCGGCAGCGTGCGCCACATGTCGTTGACCTGCTGCTGGGCGTAGGACTCGCGGTCCTTGCGCATCGCCTGCTCCTGGGCTAGCGACAGCTTGGCCGGGCGGCGGTAGCGGTCCACGCCGTGGTTCATCAGCGCATGGCAGGAATCCAGCGTCGACTCCACCGCATCGAGTCCGTGGCGCTGCTCGCAGTCGGCGACATAGTTCTTCGCGTAGACCAGGTAGTCGATGATCGACGACGCATCGGTCCACATCCGGAACAGGTAGTTGTTCTTGAAGAAGCTGTTGTGACCGTAGCAGGCATGCGCGATCACCAGCGCCTGCATCGCCATCGTGTTCTCCTCCATCAGGTAGGCGATGCACGGGTCGGAGTTGATGACGATCTCGTAGGCCAGGCCCATCTGGCCGCGCTTGTAGTGGCGCTCGGTCGAGATGAACTCCTTGCCGTAGCTCCAGTGCCGATAGTTCACCGGCATGCCGACCGACGCGTAGGCGTCCATCATCTGCTCGGCGGTGATGACCTCCAGCTGGTTCGGGTAGGTGTCCAGGCCGTAGCGTTCCGCGGTCTGGCGGATCACCTCGTGGTACTGCTCGATCAGGTCGAAGGTCCAGTCGCTGGGCGACTCGAGCGGTCGGTCGGGCCGCTTCTCCAGGGGCCGCATCTTCGTCAGCGGCGCGCGCACACGGCGGCCGCCGTACTCGTTCGCGCCCACGCCCACGCCCACATGGCGACGGTTCTCGAGACTGCTCATGGTGCTGTCCTCCGGCGCCGCGCTCACGCGGCCGCCCCTTCCTTCTTGAACAGGTCGCGGAAGACCGGATAGATCTGCGCGACCTCGACCGCCTTGCGCATCGCGAAGTGAGGCACGTCCTCCTCGAGCTTCGCGTACTCCTCCCACAGGTTCTGCTCGGCTTCCGCCACCTGCACGTAGGCGTAGTAGCGGCACAGTGGCAGGATCTTGTCGGCCAGCAGTTCGCGGCAGCGGCCGCTGTCGTGATGCCAGTTGTCGCCATCGCTGGCCTGCGCGCCGTAGATGTTCCAGTCGCCGGAGGGGTATCGCGCCCGGATGATCTCTTCCATCAGGACCAGCGCCGAGGACACCACCGTGCCACCCGTCTCCGTGGCGTGGAAGAAGTTCTGCTCGTCGACTTCCTGCGCCTGCGTGTGGTGGCGGATGAAGACGACGTCGATCTTCTCGTAATGCCGCGTCAGGAACAGGTAGAGCAGGATGAAGAAGCGCTTGGCCAGGTCTTTGCGGCTCTCGTCCATCGAGCCCGACACGTCCATCAGGCAGAACATCACCGCGCGCGTGGTCGGCTGCGGCACCTTGATGCGGTTGCGGAAGCGCAGGTCGATCGGATCCAGGAACGGGATGTTGGACAGGCGCTGGCGCAGCAGCACGATGCGGGCCTCGGTCTCCGCGATCAGCGCCTGGACCTCGGGCTTGCGCGCGTCCTCTTCCTGGGTGAGCGTCTGCAGCCGGGCTTCGAGCTCATGCAGCTCGCGCCGCTTCTCCATGCCCAGCGCGATGCGGCGCCCCAGCGCCCCGCGCATCGAGCGCACCACATGCAGGTTGGTCGGCGTGCCGTCGGTGACGTAGCCGGCGCGCACGGTCTTGTACTCGGGCGTCTCGGCGAGCGTGGTGCGCGCCAGGTTGGGCAGCGCCAGGTCCTCGAAGAAGACCTGCATGAACTCCTCCTTGCTGAGGTGGAAGACGAAGTCGTCCTCGCCCTCGCCGGAGTCGCTCGCCTGCGACCCGCCGCCGCCGCCCTGGCCGCCCTGCGGCTTGCCGATGCGGTCGCCCTTGATGTGCTCGGTGTTGCCGGGCCGCACCACCTCGCGGATGCCGCCCTCGCCGTGGCTGAAGACCGGCTCGCTCAGGTCGCGTTTGGGGATGTGCACGTCCTCGCCGCGCTCCATGTCCCGGATGCCGCGCTTGTCGACCGCCCGCCGCACCGCCTCGCGGATCTGGTCCTTGTAGCGGCGCAGGAAGCGCTCCCGATTCCCGATCGACTTGTTCTTGCCCGACAGCCGCCGATCGATGATCTGTTGAAGGCCTGTCATGTAGGGACCTTTCCGGTGGCGTCCGTTCGGCTCAGCTCGACTTCCGCACGCGCAGGTACCACTCGCACAGCAGCCGGACCTGCTTGGGCGTGTAGCCCTTGTCGACCATGCGCTGCACGAAGTTCTCATGCTTCTTGGCCTCGTCCGCGCTGGCCTTGGCATTGAAGCTGATCACCGGCAGCAGCTCTTCGGTGTTGGAGAACATCTTCTTCTCGATCACCGTGCGCAGCTTCTCGTAGCTGGTCCACGTCGGATTCTTGCCGGCGTTGTTGGCCCGCGCCCGCAGCACGAAGTTCACGATCTCGTTGCGGAAGTCCTTGGGATTGCTGATGCCCGCGGGCTTCTCGATCTTCTCGAGTTCCGCGTTCAGCGCCGAGCGGTCGAACACCTCGCCGGTGTCGGTGTCGCGGTACTCCTGGTCCTGGATCCAGTAGTCGGCGTAGGTGACGTAGCGGTCGAAGATGTTCTGGCCGTACTCGCTGTAGCTCTCGAGGTAGGCGGTCTGGATCTCCTTGCCGATGAACTCGGCATACCTCGGCGCAAGCACCTCCTTGATGAAGCCGACGAATTTCTGTTCGGCTTCCTGAGGGAACTGCTCGCGCTCGATCTGCTGCTCCAGCACGTACATCAGGTGGACCGGATTGGCCGCCACCTCGGTCGAGTCGAAGTTGAAGACCTTCGACAGGATCTTGTACGCGAAGCGCGTGGAGATGCCGGCCATGCCTTCATCGACGCCGGCGTAGTCGCGGTACTCCTGGATGGACTTGGCCTTGGGGTCGGTGTCCTTCAGGTTCTCGCCGTCATAGATCTGCATCTTGCTGAAGGCGCTGGAGTTCTCCGGATCCTTCAGCCGCGTGAGCACCGCGAACTGCGCCATCATCTTCAGCGTGCCGGGGGCGCACTTGGCCTCGGCCAGCGAGGAGTTGCGGATCAGCTTCTCGTAGATCTTCACTTCCTCGCTGACGCGCAGGCAGTAGGGCACCTTGACGATGTAGATGCGGTCGAGGAAGGCCTCGTTGTTCTTGTTGTTGCGGAAGCTCTTCCATTCGCTCTCGTTGCTGTGGGCGAGCACGATGCCGTCGAAGGGAATGGCGCCGAAGCCCTCGGTGCCCTTGAAGTTGCCTTCCTGGGTCGCCGTCAGCAGCGGGTGCAGCACCTTGATCGGCGCCTTGAACATCTCGACGAACTCCAGCAGCCCCTGGTTGGCCAGGCACAGGCCGCCGGAATAGCTGTAGGCATCGGGGTCGTCCTGCGCGTAGGTCTCGAGCTTGCGGATGTCGACCTTGCCCACCAGCGAGCTGATGTCCTGGTTGTTCTCGTCACCGGGCTCGGTCTTGGCCACGCCGACCTGCTTGAGCACGCTGGGCAGCCGCTTGATGACCTTGAACTTGCGGATGTCGCCGCCGTATTCGTCCAGGCGCTTGACCGCCCAGGGGCTCAGGATGCGATTGAGGTAGCGACGCGGGATGCCGTACTCGCGCTCGAGCAGCGGGCCGTCCTCGACCGGGTCGAACAGCCCGAGCGGGCTTTCGTTCACCGGGCTGTCCTTCAGCGCGTAGAAGGGCACGTGCTCCATGAGCTGCTTCAGGCGCTCGGCGATCGAGCTCTTGCCGCCGCCCACCGGCCCGAGCAGATAGAGGATCTGCTTCTTTTCCTCCAGCCCCTGCGCGGCATGCCGGAAGTAGCTCACGACCTGCTCGATCGCGTCCTCCATGCCGAAGAACTCGGCGAAGGCGGGATAGATCTTGATGACCTTGTTCTGGAAGATGCGGGACAGCCGCGGGTCGTTGCGCGTGTCCAGCATCTGGGGCTCGCCGATCGCCTTGAGCATGCGCTCGGCCGCGGTGGCGTAGGCAAGGGGGTTGCGCTTGCACTCGTCCAGGTACTCCTCCAGCGTGAGTTCCTCGACCTTGCTGCGTTCATAACGAGCCGCGAAATGGCTGATCACATCCATGCTGACCTCCGGAGTAGTTCGTAGGGAGGCGACGCGCGTCCAGGTGTGACCACGGACCTCGCATCGTCCAGGAAGTTCTGGCGACGTCCATGACTCAAGGCGTCATCAGAGCTTTCCGAGCTCAGCAAGCATTCAGCAAACGGCCAGCCCATGCTGGCCCAAAGTCCTTCGCCCTGTCGCGGATCGCGATCGACAACCTCAAGGGCGGCGCGGCTTTGGAGGCCATGCTACGCCCATCGAGAGCGATGCGCGATAGCAAGACGTGACCCCGTTGTACTCCCTCGTGCAACGTCTGTGAAGCACTGCCGTTGACGGCCCCCCGTGTGTGGGGCACCTGTGGGAAGTACGAAGAAGACAGCACGCATCCCGCGTGCCATCCTCATGGATTAGTCGGCGGGCCGGCGCGCAGCGCGGCGTCCGTGCTCACTCCTCCGCGCCTGGCGGACGCAGCTTTTGCAGCAAGCCGTTCAATTCGTCGAGCGAGCCGAAGCTGATCGCCACCTCGCCCTGTTCGCCGCGCTTGGTCTTCTTGCGGACGCGGATCTCGACCTGCGCCGTCAGCAGGTCCGACAGCTCTTCCTCGAGCCGCAGCACGTCGCGGCTCTTGTCCGACTTCACGCGCAGCAGCGGGGCCTGGCGGCCCGCGCCCTGCTGGCGCTGGACCAGCTTCTCGGCCTCGCGCACGCTGAGCTTCTTGGCGGCGATCTCGGTCGCGCTGGTGATCTGGTGGGCCCCGTCGAGCGCCAGCAGCGCGCGCGCGTGGCCCATGTCGATGTCGCCGGCCATCAGCATGTTCTGGACCGGCTCGGCCAGGTTGAGCAGGCGCAGCAGGTTGGACGCCGCGCTGCGCGAGCGGCCCACCGCCTGCGCGGCCTGGTCATGGGTCAGGCCGAACTCGTCGACCAGCCGCTTCAGGCCCTGCGCCTCTTCCAGCGCGTTGAGGTCCTCACGCTGGATGTTCTCGATCAGCGCCATCGCCGCCGCGGCCTCGTCCGGCACCGGCTTGACCAGCACCGGCACCTCGGCCAGCCCGGCCAGCCTGGCGGCGCGGAAGCGCCGTTCGCCAGCGATGATCTCGTAGCGGACCGCGCCCTGGGGCGCGATCGGGCGCACCAGGATCGGTTGCATGATCCCTTGCGCCTTGATGCTCTCGGCCAGCTCGTACAGCGAGCCCTCGTCCATGCGGGTGCGCGGCTGGTACTTGCCGGCCTGCATCTGCGCCAGCGGCAGCACGCCGGGTTCGCCTTCGCGCACCGCCGGTGCGTCGCTCACTTTGGGGCCCAGCAGGGCCTCCAGGCCCATGCCCAGGCCCTTGGGTTTCTTTGTCGCCATGGGGCGCGATTCTCCGTGATTCCTTCGCTCTTCCGACGGCCCCCGCCGACCGCCTTGCGGGGGAGGCTCGCGGCCGACCGGGTGCTTCAGCGGGCGAGGCGCTGCAGCATCGCCCGCCCTTCGGGCCAGGCGCCGAGTCCGGACGCCGCGTTCAGGTGGCCGAGCGGGCCCGCCAGGACGAATTCGGCACCCCAGTCCGCGGCCATGCCGGCAGCGCGTTCAGGGCGGCAGAAAGGGTCGTCGGTGGAGGCGACCACGATCGCCGGGAACGGCAGGCGCGGGCGGCGGATGGGCCGCCAGTTGTGCAGCTGGGGCGGGGTGTCCTCGCGCTCGGTGTCGGGCGGCGCGACCAGCAGCGCGCCGGCCACCAGGCGCGTGTGGCTGGAGTGGTCGGCCCAGGCCGCCACCAGCTGGCAGCCCAGGCTGTGCGCGACCAGCAGCGCGGGTCGTTCGACCAGGCGCGCATCCTGCTGGAGCACCTCGTCCAGGCGCGCCATCCAGTCGCCGCGGCGTGGCCATTCCCAGTCGTCCTGTTCGACACGCGTGTCGCCATGGCGGCGTTGCCACTCGCTCTGCCAATGGTCGGGATCGGAATTCAACCAACCCGGAAGCAGGTAGACCGGACCCGCCAAAAGGGGCTCGTCGAGGTCATTCGAGGGAAGGTCGTGCTGTGACATCTGTTGGCCTTATGCTTCGCGCTTTCTTTGGCGCCATCGGGGAAGGGCCCCGGCGGCAGCGGATTTTGCAGGAGCGGCGATGAAGTACGCGGTGTATGTCGACGGGCAGGAAGGCACGACCGGCCTGCGCATCAATGAATATCTGGCGCAGCGCGCCGACATCGAGGTGCTGCGCATCGACGCCGACAAGCGCAAGGATCCCGCCGAGCGCGCCCGGCTGCTGAACGCCGCCGACGTCGCCTTCCTTTGCCTGCCGGACGCCGCTTCGCGCGAGGCGCGGCCATGGTGACCAATCCCGAGACCTGCCTGATCGACGCCAGCACCGCGCACCGCACCGCGCCGGGCTGGGCCTTCGGCCTGCCGGAGCTGGCCAAGGCCAGCGCGCCGCATCCGCGAATCCAAGCGCATCGCCAACCCCGGCTGCCACGCGAGCGCCTTCATCCTGGCGGTGCGCCCGCTGGTCGATGCCGGCCTGCTGTCGCCCGACGCGCTGGTGACCGCGACCTCCATCACCGGTTACTCCGGCGGCGGCAAGTCGATGATCGCGGAGTACGAGGCCGGCGGTCAGCCGAAGCTGACGGCGCCGCGTCCTTACGCGCTGGGCCTGGCCCACAAGCACCTGCCGGAGATGATGGCCCACACCGGCCTGAAGCAGGCGCCGGTGTTCATGCCGATCGTCTCCAACTTCTACAAGGGCCTGGCCGTCACCGTGCCGCTGCACCTGAGCCAGCTGCGCGCCGGTACGACGCCGCAGCAGGTCCGCGACGCGCTGGCTGCGCATTACGAGGGCGAACGCTTCGTCCATGTGAAACCGCTGCGCGACCCGGACACGCTGGCGGGTGGCTTCTTCGACGTGCAGGCCTGCAACGACACCAACAACGTCGACCTTTTCGTCTTCGGTAGCGAGCAGCAGATCCTCGTCATGGCGCGCCTGGACAACCTGGGCAAGGGCGCCAGCGGCGCCGCGGTGCAGAGCATGAACGTGCACCTGGGCGTCGACGAATCGCTGGGCCTGACCGGTCCGGACCTCAACAGCATCTGATGACGGAGCCGACACGGATCGCCAGCCGCGAATGGCGCCGGGATGGCGCTGTTCCGCAGGTCGACCTGGACGCCATCCGCGACGGCGTCATCACCCACGGACGCCAGCAGACCCAGGGCAGCGACGCCCGCGACATCGCGGTGGCGCTCTACGACGGCGACGTGCTGATCGCCGGCGGCTTCGGCCGCACGGAGTTCCGGCGGCTCTACATCAGCTACCTGTGGGTCGAGGCCGACCACCGCGGCCAAGGCTTGGGCGGCGACTGCCTGCGCCAGCTCGAGGCGCTGGCCCTGCAGCGCGGCTGCGTCGATGCGCTGATCGAAACCTTGCTGGACGAGGTTGCCGAGCTCTACGAGCACCTCGGCTACGCCTGCATCAGCCACGTCCACGACTTCGTGCCGGGCTTCACCCGGCACACCTTGCTGAAGGTCTGGCAGGCGCGCGACTGAGCCTCGCCGCACGAGGCGAGGGTGCTCAGGCCCAGGCGCGGGGATCGTCGCTGCGGTAGTGGTAGCGGTAGCCCTGCAGGAAGCCCAGGCGGGCATACAAGCGCTGCGCGGCGTCGTTCTCGGCGCCGACCTGGAGATAGGCCGTCGTGGCGCCCTCCACGCGCGCCTGGGCCAGGAGCGCGGCGCAGAGCCGATGGCCGTGCCCGCGACCGCGTTGGTCCTCGGGCGTGAAGATGTCGAAGAGTCCCGCCATGCCGCCCACCGAGGTGCCAGCCGGCCCGGGATCGATGGCCACCTGGCCGCAGGCGAGCAGCACGCCATCGCGTTCCAGCTTGAAGGCTTGGTGACGCACGCTGGCTTCTTCGAGGCGCCGCGCATGGCCGGTGATCTCCTCGACGCTGGAACGGCGCAGCGCGCCGATCAGCGCGGCGTAGTCGGCGGCGGAAAGCGGCGTCAGCCGCTCCGACGAACCAGGCTCGCCGAAGCCGTCCAGGGACGGCAGCACCATCACGTCGGCCGGGTCGAAGCGATGCCAGTGCATCGCGGCGAGGCGGTCGTCGAGGTCGTCCGGTTGGCTGAACGGGGTGAGGCGCAGGATCAGCGGCAACCCGGCCTGCTCGAAGCTGACACGGCAGCGGCGCAACAGCTCTTCCAGGGGAAGCGATCCCCCCGCGAGTGGGTTCACGCAGCGAGACCGCTTGGCCTTGCCCGGCGACAAGCGCAGCAGCCACCCCTCCACCTGGGCTTCACGTGGCGCCGACGCTGCGTTGAGGCCGGCCAGTTCGGCGCGGCGGGCGAGGGCGTCCAGTTCCGGCGACATCGATGGGACGCGCTCAGCGCATGCCGCCGACGCGCTTCACCATTTCCTTGGCGAAGTCGATGAAGGCATGCGCGCCCTTGGATCCGCCATCGAAGACCACGCCGGGTAGGCCGTAACTGGGCGCCTCGGCAAGACGGACGTTGCGTGGGATGACGGTGTCGAAGACCTTCTCGCCGAAGTGCGCCTTCAGCTGCTCGCTCACCTGCTGCTGCAGCGTGATGCGCGGATCAAACATCACGCGCAGCAGGCCGATGATCTGCAGGTCCGGGTTCAGGTTGGCGTGGATCTGCTTGATCGTGTTGACCAGGTCGGTCAGGCCCTCCAGCGCGAAGTACTCGCACTGCATCGGCACGACCACGCCGTGGGCCGAGCACAGGCCATTGAGCGTCAGCATGGACAACGAGGGCGGGCAGTCGATCAGGACGAACTCGTAATCCTGGGCTGCGGCGGCCAGCGCGGTCTTCAGGCGCTGCTCGCGGCGTTCCAATTCGACGAGCTCCACCTCGGCGCCCGCCAGTTCCCGGTTGGCGCCCAGCACGTCATAGCCAGCTTTCTCGCTGCGCTGGCGGGCTTCGGCGATGGTGGCCGATTCGAGCAGCACGTCGTAGACGGTGAGGGCCAGGGCGCGCTTGTCGATGCCCGACCCCATCGTCGCGTTGCCCTGCGGATCCAGGTCGACCACCAGCACGCGCTGGCCGACCTTGGCCAGGCCGGCGGCCAGATTCACGGTGGTGGTCGTCTTGCCGACGCCACCTTTTTGGTTCGCAACGCAAAAGATCTTGGCCATGAATGCTGGGAGAACGAACTCGGGAGAGGGCGCAGCTTAACCGCTGGCGCAAGGGTCGGCGACGCAGAGTCGCCGGGAGAGGGCGACCTCAGGCTGCGGATGTCGCTTCCGCCCCAATCGGGCGAATCCAGAGCAGGCAGCGCTGGGCGTCAAGCCCGGGCACGGTCAGCTGTTCCACGTGAAACACGTTCAGGTCCGGAGCGCGCTCGCGGAGTTCGGCGAGCTCCTCGACCGGCTGTTGTCCCTTCATGGCCGCCCACACGGCACCGGGTTTCAGGTGCATGCGGGTCCACTCGGTGAAATCCGCCAAGGACGCGAACGCCCGCGAGGTGATGACGTCGAACGGTGCCGTCTTCAGCTGCTCCACGCGGGAGTGCTCTGCATGCAGATTGGGCAGGCCGATTTCCGCCGCGACCTGAGCGATGAAGAATGCCTTCTTGCCGACGGTGTCGACGCAGGTCACATCAATGCTCGAATCGCAGATCGCGATCACCACGCCAGGCAAACCGCCACCGCTGCCGACGTCCATCAGGCGAAGCGGCTGGCCGGCGGCATGGCGGCGCAGGGGCGAAATCAGGCTGAGGCTATCGACCAGGTGCTGGGTCAGCATCGCTTCCGGATCCCGGACGGCCGTCAGGTTGTAGACCTTGTTCCACTTCGACAGCAGCTGGAGGTAGGCGATCAGCTGATCCAGCTGCTGGTCGTTCAGACCGAGCGCCAAGGTCTGGGCGGCGGCGGCAAGTCGGGAGCGCAGGTCGAGGTCGGTCATCAACGGCGTGGTCGGTCGATTCAGGATCGGAACGTGGGAAGGGATGAATCAGGCGGCGGCCGATTCGGCGGTTGCATCCTGGTCGGTAAATCCCTTGAAGCGGCCCTTGCGCAGGTGGATCAGCAGCAGCGAAATCGCCGCCGGTGTGATGCCCGAGATGCGCGAAGCTTGGCCCAGGGTTTCGGGACGATGCTTGTTCAGCTTTTGTCTGGCCTCGAAGGAGAGGGCGGTGACCAAGCCGTAGTCCAGGTCTTCGGGCAGCTTCAGGTGCTCGTAGTTGGAGGCGCGGGCGACGTCCTCCTGCTGCTTGCTGATATAGCCGGCGTACTTGACGCTGATTTCGATCTGCTCGACCACCGCATCGCTCAAGTCCGCGCCGACGGACGCGGCCAGCGCGGCGCGCGACACGCCGGCTTCCGGGCGTGCAATTGCAGCCACTTCAGCGATGGTGTCGAAGGTGACGCCGGGGCGGCGAAGCAGGTCGATCAGGTTGTACTCGCGCTCGAGTGGCTTGCCGACGAGGCGCTCTGCGTCGACCGCCGGCAGGATGTTCGGATGAACCCAGGTCGACTTCAGCTTCTCTGTTTCACGTGAAACAGCGTCACGCTTGCGGTTGAAGGCATCCCAACGGGCGTCGTCCACCAAGCCCAGTTGACGCCCCGCTTCGGTCAGACGCATGTCGGCGTTGTCCTCGCGGAGCTGGAGCCGGAACTCGGCGCGACTCGTGAACATACGGTAGGGCTCGGTGACGCCCTTGGTGATCAGGTCGTCGACCAGCACGCCCAGATATGCCTGGTCGCGGCTGGGTAGCCAAGCGTCCTTGCCTTGAACCTGCAACGCCGCGTTCAGGCCGGCGAACAGCCCCTGAGCGGCCGCTTCCTCGTAGCCGGTGGTGCCGTTGATCTGGCCGGCGAAGAACAGGCCGCCAATGGCCCGCGTCTCGAAACTGGACTTCAACTCGCGCGGGTCGAAGTAGTCGTACTCGATCGCATAGCCCGGGCGCAGGATGTGCGCGTTTTCCAGTCCGGGGATGGATTGGACGGCCGCCAGCTGGATGTCGAAGGGCAGGGAGGTCGAGATGCCGTTCGGATAGAACTCGTGCGTCGTCAGGCCTTCGGGCTCCAGGAAAATCTGGTGCGAGTCCTTGTCGGCGAAGCGGTTGATCTTGTCCTCGATGGACGGGCAGTAGCGCGGACCCACGCCCTCGATCACGCCGGTGAACATCGGACTGCGGTCGAAGCCGGAGCGGATGATCTCGTGGGTGCGGGCATTGGTGTGGGTGATCCAGCAGGGCAACTGCTGCGGATGCTGCGCGGCGCTGCCCATGAAGCTGAATACCGGCACCGGGTCCAGGTCGCCGGGCTGTTCGGCGCACTTGGAAAAATCGATGGTGCGACCGTCCAGTCGCGGCGGGGTGCCGGTTTTCAAACGGCCTTGGGGCAGCTTCAATTCCTTGAGCCGGCCGGACAGCGACACGGCCGGCGGGTCGCCGGCGCGACCGGCGGCATAGTTGTCCAGGCCGATGTGGATCCGGCCGTCGAGGAAAGTGCCGGCGGTCAGCACGACCGCCCGGGCGCGGAAGCGCAGGCCCGACTGGGTGACCGCGCCGACGACGCGGTCCCCCTCGACCATCAGGTCGTCGACGGCCTGCTGGAACAGCATCAAATTGGGCTGGTTCTCCAGCCGGCGCCGGATAGCGGCCTTGTAGAGGATGCGGTCCGCCTGCGCGCGGGTGGCGCGGACCGCCGGGCCCTTGGAGCCGTTGAGGATGCGGAACTGGATGCCGCCTTCATCGGTCGCCGCGGCCATCGCGCCGCCCAGCGCGTCGACTTCCTTGACCAGGTGGCCCTTGCCGATACCGCCGATCGACGGGTTGCAACTCATCTGGCCCAGCGTCTCGATGTTGTGGGTCAGCAGCAGCGTGCTGACGCCCATGCGGGCCGCCGCCAGTGCGGCCTCGTGCCGGCATGGCCGCCACCGACCACGATCAAGTCGAACTCTTTCGGATAAAGCATGGCAAGGCGTCCAGCGGAATCGGCGATCGGTCGATCGAGGCCATCGCGGCGCGCGGAAGGCGCGAATCCAGGCGATGGACAGCCGGCTGGCGTTCAGATGAGGGAAGGGCGCGATTTTACGCGGGGCTGTGGATAAGTCACTGCCTCAGGGAGATAGCGGGCGGACCTTGTTGGCGTCTGCGAAGGGCGTGCGGCGACAATCCCGCCGTCATGAACTGCCGCCCCCACTGCGCCGCCTGCTGCATCGCCCCGTCGATCAGCAGCCCGATCCCCGGCATGCCCGACGGCAAGCCGGCCGGCGTGCGCTGCATCCAGCTCGACGACGAGCTGCGCTGCCGGATCTTCGGCCGGCCGGAACGGCCCTCGGTCTGCGGATCGCTGCCGCCATCGGAGGACATGTGCGGCGACTCCCGCGAGCAGGCGATGCGCTGGCTCGGCTGGATGGAGGAGCAGACCGCGCCCCCGGCCTAGGCCCTCACGCGGCGCCGACGGACCGACAGCGCCTTGAAAGCGCGTGTTCGTAGAGTCATCCTCTCCAGAAGAACCGACCGGAGACATCGCATGACCCCCACGAACGAGGACCGCCGCCGCTTCCTCCTCCAATCCGCCGCGCTCGGCGCCACGGGCACGACCCTCGGCGCAAGCGCCCCCGCCTTCGCGCAATCCACCTGGCCGTCGCGCAACGTGCGGCTGGTCGTGCCCTTCGCGCCCGGCGGCAGCAGCGAGATCGTGGCCCGCGCCACCGCCGCCGAACTGAGCAAGACGCTGGGCCAGGCGGTCTACGTCGACAACAAACCCGGCGGCGGCGGCAACATCGCGATGGTGGAGGTGGCGCGCGCGGAGGACCAGCACACGCTGATCCTCGGCCACATCGGGACGCTGGCAGTGAACCCGTACATCTACGACAAACTGCCCTACGACCCCAACCGCGACTTCAAGCCGATCACGCTGCTGGCCAAAGTGCCCAGCCTCTACGTCGTCCATCCCGACGTGCCGGCGAAGAACCTCAAGGAATGGGTCGCGCTGGTGCGCAAGAACCCCGGCAAGTTCAGCTACGGCTCGGCCGGCAATGGGAGCGCGGGGCACCTCGCGATGGAGTACCTCAAAATGGTCGCCGACCTCTTCATCCTCCACGTTCCGTACCGCGGCACCGGCCCACAATTGACCGACCTGCTGGCGGGACGGCTCGAGGCCGCGTCGGTCGGCGCGCGGCCATTCTTCAATTCATCAAGGCCGGGAAGCTGCGCTGCCTGGCTACCGGCTCGAAGGAACGCCTGCCCCAATTGCCCGACGTGCCAACCGTCGCCGAGCAGGGCTACCCAGGCTTCGAAATGACCCAGTGGTACGGGCTGTGCGCGCCGGCCAATCTCGCGGCGGCAAACGCGGACAAACTCGCCGTGGAATCGGCGAAGGCCATCCGATCGGTTTCTGCGAAGGAGCGCCTCAGCCACGATGCGGCGGAACCGATCGGCAATACGCCGGCGCAATTCGCGGCGTTCATCGCGCAGGAACAGCAGCGCTGGAAGCAGGTGGTGGCACGGGCGAAGATCAAGCCCGATTGAGGGGGCTTCTGTGACCCCTCCGGGGGGGCCAATTGGGGTGCCCTCGGGAGGGCGACTGCGGTTGGCCAAGCGCGGGCTCTCCACGACGCGGGGGGCGTCCCGTCCGGGAACCCCCCGCATCATTCCGGCCCCACAGACGCTCGCTGACACCGCGTGCGCGTGACACTCGCTGACGCCGTGAGGGCGTCGAGGCGGTGGCGGGGAGGGGTTGTCGGTTGGGTCAGCGGTGCTGGACTGAGCGTAGGTCCTGCACGACGCGGCCACCTTGCAGGCTGACGACGCGTTGGGCGGCGGCGATGGTTTCGGGGCGGTGCGCGATGACGATGCGCGTCAGCGAGAGCTGGCGCAGGCTGGCGTTGACGAGGCGCTCGCGCTCGACGTCGAGCGCGCTCGTCGCTTCGTCCAGGAACAGGAACTGCGGGCGCTTGTAGAGCGCCCGGGCCAGCAGGATGCGCTGGCGCTGGCCGCCGGACAAGCTCGAGCCCATGTCGCCGATCAGCGTCTGGAAACGCATCGGCATGGCCTCGATGTCCTCCAGGACGCAGGCCAGTCGCGCGCATTCGCGGACCCAGTCAGGATCGACGTTGAGGTCGAAGAAGCTGATGTTGTCCGCGATGCTGCCGGCGAAGAGCTGGTCGTCCTGCATGACGGTGCCGATGCGCTCGCGCCAGGCATTGGTGCCCAACTGGGCGAGGGCGACGCCACCGATGCGGATCTCGCCGTGCTGCGGCGCGTGGATGCCCAGCATGAGCTTCATCAGCGTGGTCTTGCCGCAGCCCGAAGGGCCGACGATGGCCACCGACTCGCCAGGCTCGATGCGCAGCGAGCAGCCGGCAATGACCTCCGGCTCGCCATCGGCATAACGGAAGCGCAGGCCGTCGAGCTCCAGCGGCGCCTCGCGCGGTACCACGCGGCCGGGCGCGTCCAGGTCGGCCTCCGGCGCGGTGAGGACGATGTCGGCCAGGCGCTCGCCCTGCAGGCGCAGCATCTTGAGCGCGACGACTTTGTCGATCAGGCCGGCGATGCGTTGGCTGAACTGGTCCTTGTAGGCAAGGAACGCGAACAACATGCCGACCGAGAGTTCCTTGTCCAGCACGAGCATCGCGCCCAGCCCGACGATGGCGACACGCTCGAGCCCGAACAGCAGCTTGTTGCCCTGCGTCATGCCGAGCTCGAGCTTGCGGCCAGTCAGCGATGCATTCATCTGCTCGACGACCAGGTTGGCGAAACGCGCGCCGCGATCGGCCTGCGCGTTGAAGAGCTTGATCGCCTGCGCACCGCGCAGCGATTCAAGGAAGTGGCTGTTCTGGCGCGCCTCGTGGGTCAGCGCTTCTTCCTGGGCGTCGCGCAGCGGCCGGAAGCAGGCCCAGCGCAGCAGCGCGTAGCCGGCCACGGCGGTCAACGCGACCGCCGTGAGGCGGCCGCTGTAGAGCACCATCATCGCCAGCGTGAGCAGGACCATGAGGCCGTCGAGCACGGCCTCGATGAAGCTGCCGGTCAGCGTCTTCTGGATTTCCTGGACGCTGGAGAAGCGCGACCAGATGTCGCCGAGATGGCGTTTCTCGAACCAGGCCAGCGGCAGCCGCAGGAGGTGCGAGAAGACGTTGGAGAGCCACTGCAGGTTGAGCGAGGCCGACAGGATCATCACCGCCCATGAGCGCAGCAGGCCCATGCCGACCTGCAGCAGCACGAGCAGCGCGAAGCCGATGCCCAGCGTGACGAGCAGGTCGCGGTCGGCGCTGACGATGACGCCGTCGACGGTCCATTGCAGCAGGAAGGGCGCGAGCAGGCCCAGCAACTCAAGTCCGAGCGCGAGCGCGAGCACCTGCGCGATGGAGCGCTTGAGCCCGCTGACGTGGCCGAGCAGCTGCCGCCATTGGGGCGCCGGCGCCGGCGCCTTGCGGGCGAAGTCCATGCCGGGCCGCAGTTCGAGCGCGACGCCGGTGAAGTGCTTGGAGACCTCGGCCAGCGGCAGCCGGCGCTCGCCGTGCGCGGGATCGAGCACGACCGCGCGGTCGCCGTCGACGCGGTCCAGCACGACGAAGTGGTTGAAGTCCCAGTGCAGGATGCAGGGCGTGTGCAGCTTGTGCAGCGTGTGCGGCTCGGCGCGCAGCGCGCGGGCGGTGAGGCCGAGCTGCGCGCCCATGCGGACCAGGTCCGCCATCGTCAGGCCCTTGAGCGAGACGGCGAAGCGGTCCCGCAACTCGCCCAGTGCCCAGCGCTGGCCGTGCGCCGCGGCGACCATGGCCAGGCACGCGAGGCCGCACTCGGCGGCCTCGGTCTGCAGGATGACGGGACGGCGGCGGCGCCAGCCGAGGTTCAGCTTCGCCAGGAAGCCGGTGGGCGCGGCGCCCGGCGGCGGAGCGCCTGGCGGGGCGCCGGAAGCGGGGACGTCAGACACGGCGGGCGAGGCTCAGCAGCGGTTCAAAGATCCATTCAATCAGGCGGCGCCGCTCGAGCAGCACGTCGGCCTCGAGCAGCATACCGGGGCTGAGCGTCTGGTCCTGCCCGTAGGCCTCGACCGACTGGCGCTGCAGCTGCACGGTGATGCGGTACATCGGCTCGCCTTGCGCCATCGCGGCGGGCAGGCCGAGCTGGGCGAGCTCCGCGGCCTGCAGCGGGGTGCGCGCGACCTGCAGGACCTCGCCGGCCTGCTGGCCGAATTTCTGGTACGGGAAGGCCTGGTAGCGCAGCAGCACCGCCTGGTGCGGGCGCAGGAAGCCGACGGCGCTGGACGGGGCGTAGAGATGCGCCTGCAGCGGCGTGCGGGCGGGGAGCAGGGCGGCGAGTTGCGTGCCGGCCTGCACGACCTGGCCCGGCTCGGCCAGCACGGTGCTCATCTGACCGTCGCTGGGCGCGCGCAGCACGAGCCGGCGGCGCGCCTCGTTCTCGACGCCCTGCGCCTGCAGCGCGGCGATGTCGCGCGCGAGTTCCCCTTGCTGGACCTGTGCCTTCAAGGGAATCGCCTGAAGCTCAGCTTGCAAGCCCAACGCCTCCCGCTGCAGGTTTTCGCGCTCGCGCGAAAGTGCCTGCCGTTGGGCCTGCAAGCCAAGCAACTCCTCCCGCTTGGTCTGGACCTGGGCGCTCGATACGAACTGGTCCTTCGCCAGCGATTCCAGCCGTCCCAGACTCTGCTGCGCCAGCGCCTCGCGCTGGGCATGCAGCTGCAGCTCGGCATCGGCCTGCCGCAGCGTGGATTCGAGCGTGGCGATCCGCGCCTTCAGCGAGGCCGCCTGGCTCTGCGCGAGTTCCCGCTGCTGCGCCTGCGCGGCACCCAGCGATTGCTCGCGGTCCTTCAAGGTCCGCGACAGGCTGTCGCCCGTCGGATTCGCGCTGTCCAGGGACAACACGAAGAGCACGTCGCCCTCACGCACCTGCTGCCCATCCTGGACGGGCCGTGCCACGACGGTGGCGCTCTGCGGCACGCTCAGCCGCATCACGCCCCGCTCGGGCACCAGCAGGCCGTTGACGCGGGCCTTGCGGGTGTATTCGGTACTGAACAGGAAGGCGCCGACCGCGACGACACCCCCCAGCGCCAGAAGGCTCAACCAGCGCAAGGTGGCGGGCCGATGCAGCTGCACCGATCCCAGCCAGGCCTGCTGCTGCGAGGCCTGGGCTTCGGCGCGGAAGAGCGCCACCACGATTTGCTACGCCTGGTTGCGAACCTGACGGATCGCGCGTGAGCCGCGAGGGCTCACCAGGTGCCCTTGGGCGCGGGTTCCACGTCCGCCGACGCGGTCGTGCTCAGCGTGGCATCGCTGCCGACCAGCCAGGTGCCCTTCGGGGCGCCGCCGCCGACGTGAACCAGGGCCTGCAGGTCCAACTCGACCAGACCTTCTTCGACTTGCGTGGTGACAGCGACGTTTTGCGGTTGGGCTTGCATAAGAGGCTCCAGATTCGGTGACGTGCCCGGAAAAGTGTTGAGCACGGGACGCATTGAAGCAGCGCGCCGCCTGACGCATAACTGTCAGCTCTTACAGTGTTTACAAGGTGCCGCCGCGGGCAGCATCAGCGAATCAGGCCCAGCCGAAGAGCCTTCAGCACCGCCTGATGCTTGTTGGAGCAGCCCAACTTGTGCATCGCATTGTTGATGTGCAGCACCGCCGTGCGTTCGGTGATGCTGAGGATGGCGCCGACTTCCCAGGCGGTCTTGCCTTCCATCGTCCAATGCAGGCACTCGAGCTCGCGCGGCGTGAGCCGCGGCGATTCGGTGACCTTCTCCTCCGGCAGCAGCACGCGCAGCGCGGTGTCGACCGCGTGCACCGCGAACAGCTGCAGGTCCGCGACCATGCGCGTGAGCTGGCCCGAATCGCTGGGCAGCGGCTGGTCGCGATCGACGCCAAGCACGAAGTGCCGCCCTTCGGGCAGGTGCAGCGCCAGGCAGATGCCGGTGCTGTAGCCGAATTGCGCTTGCGATTCCCAGATGTCGCTCGCGCCATGGCGGGCGTAGGTCTGGCGATCCCACACGATGGGCATGCTGTTGCGCTTGCAGTGCTGCATGACTGGATCGCGGCGGCCGAACTCGGGCGCGTGCATCACCTCCGCATAACCGGCGGGGCAGTTGTCGATGGTGATGAACTCGGTGTCGGCCAGCGTGTGGTCCACCACCGTGATCGCCGAGACCGTCTGGAAATCCAGTTTTTGCGCGAAGCGGATCACCTCACTGCGGAACTCTTCGCGTGAGCGCGCTTCCAGGACTGATTGATAACCGCCTTGCAGCATTGATCGCTCCGGCCCATCGGCCGGCCTTGTGGGCCTCTTCGGGTGGCTGTCGCGGGGGGCGCCGGGCTCGTCGGGGTTCCGCCACGCGCCCACTGCGACCGCATAGGCCACGTGACGCATTCACGCCCCTGACAGGGTTTACAGCTGGCGGGTCGTGCTCATCATGACCACACTGCTGGTCAAGGGGAGAAGCAGCAACCGCCGATCCGCAATAGCCAAACCAAACAATTCTGACAATGACACCAGCTTGGATTGTGTACGCGTGGCCACGAATATTGTGTGATGTGCAGCGTCTACCCCGCTTACAGTTCGCGCATTTGAGCACGCGCGTGTTGGTGGCGGGAGACGAGGATCACCCGGCCATGGGGCAAACCCTGTGGAGTGGCGAGTCGGAATTCGGCGCCGCCGGCGTGGCCTGGGACTGGGTGCGCATGCCTTACGGCATCGTGTCGATGGTCGATCCGATGGCACTGGTGACCAATCTCCAGTTCCTGAATGGCGAGGGCGAGGTGCTCGCTCCCATCGAATCGGCCATCCAGCTCAACGGCATCGTGCACACGCTGCCCTGGCAGGAGCAGGTGCAGCTGGCGCTCGCGACGCGGCACTGAGCTCATCGCGCCACGGCCGCGCGCATCGAGCGCGCCACCAGCGCCAGTCCGGCCACGGTGAGCGCGGCGCCGACGATCACGTCGGCATCACCTTCGCGAAGGTCAGCGGCTCGCCCTTGAGCACCTGCATCATGAGCAGGTTCTGGCCCAGCCCCGGCACCCACAGGTGCCAGGAGGCCTCGCCGCCGGGATGGATGATGGCCACCACCGGCGCCAGCGAGATCGCGGTCACCACCAGCGTGGTGCTGGCCTGCGCTTCCTTGAAGGTCTTGGTGCGGATGGCCAGCGCCATCAGCACCGCCGCCAGGCCCGCGGCCAGCGGGATCTGCAGCAGCAGGAAGCGCAGCGCCTCGCTCCAGCCGAACTGGAACATCGCCGCCAGCGCGTCGCTGCGCATCAGCCACTGGCCGGGCAGGAAGCTGAGGTTGGACAGCACGGCCACCGCCAGGCCCGCCATCATCACCGCGGCCCACTTGCCGGCGACGATGGCGGCATGCGGCGCCGGATTGACCAGCAGCGGCTCGAGCGAGCCGCGCTCGCGCTCGCCGGCGGTGCTGTCGAGCGCGGCGGTCAGCGCGCCGTAGAGCACCGCCATCATGATGAACATCGGCAGGATCTGGGTCAGCCGCGTCGAACGCGCCTGCAGGCTGGCGAGGTCGCGTTCCTGGACCTCGACCGGCTGCAGCTGCCGCGCGCCGATGCCGCGCATCGCCAGCGTCAGCGTCGCGCGCTCGCTGCCGAAGCCCTGCAGCAGGCGGCCGATCGTGCCCACGCCGGCCTCGGCGCGCTGGTTGGCGCTGTCGGTGACGATCTCGATGCGCGGCGCTTCGCCGCCGGCCAGCAGCGTCTCGAAGTCGGCCGGCACCACCATCACCGGATCGCTCAGCGTGGACGAGCGCAGCTGGGCCTCGTAGTCGGCCGGCGCGGCCTTGATCGTGTAGTTCTGGCGCTCGAGGTAGTTGCGCAGCGTGGGCGCATGCTCGATGCCCACGGCGAGCAGCTCGCGCTGCTCGGCGCGCTCCTGCAGCGAGGCCGTCAGGCCCGACATCAGCATCAGCAGCAGCGGCCCCATCAGCACCGCCGGCACCAGCAGGCGCAGCAGCGTGCGGCGGTCGCGCAGCGCGTCCACGATCTCCTTGGCGAAGACGGTGCGGAAAGCCTTGAGGAAGGGACCGTTCATGCGGACTCCAGGTGGCGCGCGTGCGCGGCCTCGGGGAAGGCGAGGTCGACGAAGGCGTCCTCGAAGCGTTGCCGGCCGGTCTGCGCGAGCAGGCCGTCGACGGTGCCGGTCGCGACCGAGCGCCCATGCGACATGACCACGACCTGGTCGCAGAGCTGTTCCACCTCTTGCATGATGTGGCTCGAGAAGACGATGCACTTGGCGCCGCCGGCCGGCGAGCGCAGGTGGCGCAGCACCTCGCGCAGCGCGCGCGTGGCGACCACGTCCAGCCCGTTGGTCGGTTCGTCCAGCACGATGTTGGCCGGGTCGTGCACCAGCGCGCGGGCCAGCGCCGTCTTCATCCGTTCGCCCTGGCTGAAGCCCTCGGCGCGGCGGTCCAGGATGGCGCGCATGTCCAGCAGTTCCGCCAGCGACTCCGCCCGCGCCTGGGCCTGCTCCATCGGCAGGTCCTGCAGCCGCGCGAAGTAGACGATGTTCTCCCGCGCGGTCAGGCGCGGGTACAGGCCATGGGCGTCACCCAGGATGCCCATGCGCGACAGCGCCTCGCGCGGCGAGCGCAGCACGTCCACGCCGTCGACCTCGATCGCGCCCCGGTCCGGCGGGAACAGGCCCGCCAGCATCCGCAGCGAGGTCGTCTTGCCCGCGCCGTTGGGGCCGAGCAGCCCGGTGATGCGGCCGTTGGGCGCGTCCAGGTCCAGGTGATCGACCGCGACGACGGTGCGCGCCGGGCCCTTGCGGCCGAAGCGGGCCGCCAGCGAGCCGCCGCCGCCGCGCGTCTGGAAGGCCTTGTGGAGGGCATGCAGGCGGATCATCGGTCGGACTCCCGGACGGCGGAGGCGGCGGCCGCGAGGGTCGCCGGGGTGGGGGGCAGGAAGGCGGGCGGGCGCGGCAGCTTGAGGGCGCAATTCGCGTCGACGGCCAGGGCATCGGCATCCCGCGGTGCGTCGATGAAGCGGAACAGCACGTCGCGCATGCAGGGCAGCGCCAGCACGACGCCGTGGCCCGCGGTGGGCACGACCACATGCCGCGCCTGCGCGCCCAGCGCGGCCTGCACGCGCTGGCCGTGGCGCTCGGGCGTGGCGGGATCGCTGCCGCCGCTGGCGATCAGCACCGGATGGCGGGCCGGCGGGAGGGCATAGAACGCGGGCTCGACCGCGCCGCGCGGCCAGCTGGCGCAGACGCGCGCGTAGAGGTCGCGGTCCAGGGTGCCGAAGTCGGGCGAGGGCGCCTCGGTCGAGGCGGCGATGCGGGGCGCGTCCTCGGCGCAGATCACCGAGAAGTGCATGCCCTCGAAGATCCGCATCGCGCGCGAGCCGCCGCCGAGCTGGCCGGCCAGCCCCGCCAGCGCGTCGAAGCGGCCCAGCGAGGCTTCATGGATGGCCGCCGGCAGCGCCGCGGCGACCTGGGGCGCGTACAGCGGCGGGCGCACCAGGCCCAGCAGGC
>NZ_VOSR01000319.1:0-4124 GCF_007997345.1 Mitsuaria sp. TWR114 | reverse complement strand
GCCGCATCCTGGGCGAGGTGATCCGGGAGCAGGAGGGCCGCGAGGCCTACGAACTGGTGGAGCGCGTGCGGCAGCTGTCGGTGGCCTTCCGCCTGAAGCGGGATGCGCAGGCCGGCAAGCAGATGGACAAGCTGCTCAAGAGCCTCTCGGGCGAGCAGACGGTCAGCGTGATCCGCGCCTTCAGCTACTTCTCCCACCTGGCCAACATCGCCGAGGACCGCCACCACGTGCGTCGCCGCGAGGTGCACGACCGCGACGGCTCGCTGCAGCCCGGCTCGCTCGCCTATGCGCTGGAGCGGCTCTTCGACGCCGGCGTGCGGCCGGCCGAAGTGGCCAGGACGCTGGAGAACGGCTTCGTGTCGCCGGTGCTGACGGCCCATCCGACCGAGGTGCAGCGCAAGAGCATCCTGGACGCCGAGCGGGCGATCGCCGAGCTGGTCGGCGCCCGCGACCGGCTGCACACCGAGCGCGAGAAGGCCGCCAACGAGCACCTGATCCGTGCCCGCGTCACGCAGCTGTGGCAGACGCGCATGCTGCGCTACTCGAAGCTGACCGTCGCCGACGAGATCGAGAACGCGCTGAGCTACTACCACGCAACCTTCCTGCGCGAGATCCCCAAGCTCTACACCGAGCTCGAGGAGGCGCTGCCCGGCGAGGACGTGGCGCCCTTCCTGCGCATGGGCCAGTGGATCGGCGGCGATCGCGACGGCAATCCCAATGTCACCGCCGAGACCATGCGGCTGGCGCTGCGCCGCCAGAGCGAGCTGGCGCTGCGCCACTACCTGACCGAGCTGCACGAGCTGGGCGCGGAGCTGTCGATCTCGCTGCGGCTGGCGGGCGTGACGCCGGCGATGCAGGCGCTGGCCGAGCGCAGCCCCGACCAGAACGAGCACCGCATGGACGAGCCCTACCGGCGCGCGCTGACCGGCATGTATGCGCGGCTGGCCGCGACGCTGCAGGCCTTGACCGGCACCGAGGCGCTGCGCCACGCGGTCGCGCCGCAGGACCCGTACCTGACACCCGAGGACCTGCTGGCGGACCTGCGCGTGATCCAGTCCTCGCTGGAAAGCCACCATGCCCATGCGCTGATCGCGCCGCGGCTCAAGCCGCTGATGCGGGCGGTGCAGGTCTTCGGCTTCCACCTGGCCACCCTGGACCTGCGCCAGAGCAGCGACCAGCATGAGCTCACCGTCGTCGAGCTGCTCAAGACCGCGCGCGTCTGCGAGGACTATTCGGCGCTGGGCGAGATGGAGCGCCGCGCGCTGCTGGTGGACCTGCTCAACCAGACGCGCCCGCTGCGCGTGCTGGGCGCCGACTACAGCGAGCGCACCCTGGGCGAGCTGGCGATCTTCGAGACGGCGCGCGAGTCGCTCAAGCGCTTCGGCCGCGAGGCCCTGCGCCACTACATCATTTCGCACACCGAGGACGTCAGCGACCTGCTCGAGGTGCAGCTGCTGCTCAAGGAAGTCGGGCTGCTGCGCGGCACGCTGGATGGCGAGGCGGTCAGCGACCTGATCGTCGTGCCGCTGTTCGAGACCATCGCCGACCTGCGCAACGCGCCCGGCATCATGCGCGGCTTCTACGAGCTGCCCGGCATGGCGGCGCTGGTGCGCCGCTCCGGCGGCGAGCAGGACATCATGCTGGGCTACTCCGACTCCAACAAGGATGGCGGCGTCTTCACCAGCAGCTGGGAGCTGTACCGCGCCGAGATCGCGCTGGTGCAGCTGTTCGACGAGCTGCGCGCCCAGGGGCCGCTGACGCTGCGCCTGTTCCATGGCCGCGGCGGCACGGTGGGTCGCGGCGGCGGCCCGAGCTACCAGGCCATCCTGGCCCAGCCGCCCGGCACGGTGAACGGCCAGATCCGCCTGACCGAGCAAGGCGAGGTCATCAACTCCAAGTACGCCAATCCGGAAATCGGCCGGCGCAACCTGGAGACGCTGGTCGCCGCCACGCTGGAGGCCACGCTGCTGCATCCGACCAAGCCGGCGCCCAAGGCCTTCATGGACGCGGCGCAGGCGCTGTCCGACAGCAGCTTCGCGGCCTACCGCGGCCTGGTCTACGACACGCCGGGCTTTGCCGACTTCTTCTTCGCGACGACCCCGATCCGCGAGATCGCCGAACTCAACATCGGCTCGCGGCCGGCGTCGCGCAAGGCGACCCGCGCGATCGAGGACCTGCGCGCCATTCCCTGGGGCTTCAGCTGGGGCCAGTCGCGCATCACGCTGCCGGGATGGTGCGGCTTCGGCTCGGGCATCCAGGAGTTCCTGGGCAAGGACAAGGCGGGCCGCGACGAGAAGCTCGCGCTGCTCAAGCGCATGTACAAGCAGTGGCCCTTCTTCCGCACCCTGCTGTCCAACCTGGACATGGTGCTGGCCAAGGCCGACCTGGACATCGCCCGCCGCTACCTGGAGCTGGTGGAGGACAAGCGCCTGGGCAAGAAGATCTTCGGCGCGATCGAGACCGAGTTCGCCCGCACCGAGGCGGCGCTGGCGCTGATCACCGGCGAGAACGACCGGCTCGCGGCCAACCCGGCGCTGGCGCGCTCCATTGAGCACCGCTTCCCCTACATCGATCCGCTGAACCACCTGCAGGTCGAGCTGATGCGCCGCTACCGCGCCATCCCGGCCGAGAAGCGCGCCGAGGACCCGCGGCTGGAACGCGTGCAGCGCGGCATCCACCTGTCGATCAACGGCATCGCGGCGGGGCTGCGCAACACCGGCTGAGGATCGCCTCAGCGCTGGCCGGCGAGCGCCTCCCGCACCGCGGCGACCTGGCGGCGCGACACGGCCAGCCATTCGTTGACGTGGGCGATGCGCACCGCCCAGCCGAGTTCGCCGCCGTTGTCGCCGTCGCCATCCGCCGGCCCGTCGGTGGGCACGTGGCGCTCGAGCTCGCGGACCGCCGCCTTCGCGACCAGCGCATTGCGGTGCACGCGCAGGAAGCGGTCGCCCAGGCGCTGCTCCAGCTCGCTCAGGGACCCGTCCATCACATGGCTCTGCGTGGCGGTGCGCAGCGTCAGGTACTTGAGCTCGGCCTTGAAGTAGAGGACCTCGGCCAGCGGCACCCGCAGCAGGCGGCCGCGTTCGGTGATGTTGATGACGGGCGCCTCGGCGGCCGGCGTCGCGCCCGGGCCGTGCGGCGCGCCCGCCTCGCGCGCCTTCGCGGCCGCGCGTTCGTCCAGGCGCTGCGCCGCCCGCGCGAGGCTGGCCTGCAGCCGCTCGCGCCGCACCGGTTTGGTCAGGTAGTCCAGCGCCTCCAGCTCGAAGGCCTGCAGCGCGTGCTGCGCATGGGCCGTCACGAACACGATCGCCGGCGCGAATGGCCGGCCGCGCAGCGCCTGCGCCAGGCCCAGGCCGTCCAGGCCCGGCATCTGCACGTCGAGCAGGATCAGGTCGCAGGCATGGTCCTTGAGCCAGGCCAGCGCCTGCTCGCCGCTGCCGGCCTCGGCGGCGACCTCGGCGCGCGGCTCCTCGTTGGCCTCGACCAGGCCCCGCAGCCGCAGCCGCGCCAGCGGCTCGTCATCGACGATCAAGACCCTCAGCGGCGGATGCGTCAGCATGTCTTCCTTCCCTGTCCTCGTTCCCGTTCCGGTTCAGCTCCGGTCGTGTGATCGCTTCAGCGCGGCATCACGATGCGCACGACGAAGCGGCCCTCGCCCGGCCCGGCCTCCAGCCGCGCCGCCACGTCGTGCATCAGGCGCAGCCGCTGCCGCACGTTGCGCAGCGCCAGGCCATGCCCCTGGGCGCGCGAGGGCAGCCCGACGGTGTTGACGACGCGGATCTCGACCTCGCCACCGCGGGCGCGGGTCACGATGTCGACGTCGCCGCCCAGGTCGTTGGGCTCGATGCCGTGGCGCACCGCGTTCTCCACCAGCGGCTGCAGCAGCAGCGGCGGCACGCGCGCGTCGGCCGCATGCGGATCGAGCTGCCAGCGCACGCGCAGGCGATCACCGAAACGCAGCTGCTCGATCGCGAGGTAGCGCCGCGCCAGCTCGACCTCCTGGTCCAGGCGCACGCCCTCGGCCGTCGGGCCGGCGTCCGCCAGCGCGACGCGGAACAGCTCGGCCAGGTCCTCCAGCACCTCCTCGGCGCGGTTGGGATCGACGCGCACCAGCGCGATCGCCG
>NZ_VOSR01000318.1:0-8130 GCF_007997345.1 Mitsuaria sp. TWR114 | reverse complement strand
GCCGGCGCTGCTCGCGGCGGCGCAGGCCTGCGGATTCCGGCACGTGGGCTGGAGCGCCTCCGGCTTCCTCGGCGACGAACTGCCCAGCGACAAGTACCCCAACCCCGCGCTGCTCGACCAGGCGCTGCGGCGCGTCAAGCCGGGCGACATCCTGATGGCGCACCTGGGCATCTGGTCGCGCCAGGACCCGTGGGCGCCGGCGGTGCTGGAGCCGCTGCTGCAAGGCTTGAAATCCCGGGGCATGTGCTTCGCGCCCTTGCGCGATCATCCGGATTACGTCGCCTGGATGCGCCGGCCGCAGGAAGCGGTCGCGAAGGCGGCCGCGAGCGGCGTGCCGGTTGGCGTTCCGGCGGGCCTGCCGGTCGTGCCGGCGACCCCCGGGCCCGCGGGGCCGAAGGACGCCCTGAAGCGCTGAGGCGCGCGGGCGGCACGGACGCGATCCACCGATTCATGGAAGGACCGACAGCGTGATGGACTGGCTCACCGATCTGTTCGCACAGGCGCAGCAGGCGCTGTTCGAGAGCGTCATTCAACCGGTCGTCTTCCACCTGGGCTACGGCAACCTGCTGGAGGACGCGTTCGACGCGACCGGCTGGCTGCTGGTGGGCCTGATCCAGATCGTCGTGATGCTGGCGGTGATCGGCTCGCTACAGCGCTGGCGGCCCGCCGAGGCGGTTACCGATCGCGACGCGATCCGCATCGACATCGTCTACACGCTGATCCAGCGGCTGGGCGTGTTCCGGCTGGCGATGTTCTTCTCGCTGGATCCGGTGGTCGACAGCCTGGTCGGCGAGATGCGCATGCTCGGCCTGCCGTCCTTCCAGCTCGACGCGATCTGGCCTGGCGTCACCGACCAGGCCTGGGTCAGCTTCGTGCTGTACCTGGTGGCCTTCGACCTGCTGCAGTACTGGCTGCATCGCGCGCAGCATTCATGGCACTGGTGGTGGGCGCTGCATGCGCTGCATCACAGCCAGCGCCAGATGACGATGTGGAGCGACAGCCGCAACCACCTGCTGGACGACCTGCTGATCGACAGCGCGGTCGCGCTGACCGCGGTGCTGATCGGCGTCGGGCCCGGCCAGTTCGTCGCGCTGGTCGCGATCTCGCAGCTGCTGGAGAACCTGCAGCATGCCAACCTGCGGCTGAGCTTCGGCGCGATCGGCGAGCGCCTGCTGGTGAGCCCGCGTTTCCACCGCCTGCATCACTCGATCGGCATCGGCCATGAAGGCTTCGGTCGCGGCACGCTGGGCGGCCACAACTTCGCGGTCATGTTCCCGATCTGGGACGTGCTGTTCCGCACCGCCAACTTCGAGGACCGCTGGGACCCGACCGGCGTGCGCGACCAGTTGCCGGAAGAGGGCGGCCGCGACTACGGCCGCGGCTTCTGGGCCCAGCAGTGGCTGGGGCTGAAGCGGCTCGCCGGACGTGACAAGATCGCGGCCGCGCCCGGAGGCGGCGCCCTGCCGCCCGGCGGCGCGACGATGGACATCGCCGGCCAGGCGCCGGCTGGAGGGAACCAGGGATGATCAAGCCGATGAGCCGCATCGCGGACGCGTTCTGGCGGGCGGCCGCGTACTGCCTGCATCCGCGGGTGATCGGCCTGTCGCTGCTGCCGCTGATCGTGTCGGCGGCGCTCGCGTTCGGGCTCGGCTACTTCTTCTGGGAAGCCGCCGTCGCCGGCGTGCGCGCGACGCTCGAGTCCTGGAGCCTGATCGACGGCCTGCTCAAGTGGCTGGACAGCCTCGGCGCCGCGTCCTTCCGCACGGTGCTCGCGCCGATCATCGTGCTGGCGATGGCCGTGCCGGCGCTGGTCGTGCTGAGCCTGCTGCTGGTGGCGCTGCTGATGACGCCGTCGATGGTGGACCTGGTCGCGCAGCGCCGTTTCGCGGGGCTGGAGCGCAAGCGCGGCGCCGGCTTCGTGGCCAGCCTGAGCTGGTCGCTGGGCCACACGCTGCTGTGCGTCGTGCTGCTGGTGGCGTCGCTGCCGTTCTGGCTGATCCCGCCGCTGGCGCTGATCCTGCCGCCGCTGATCTGGGGCTGGCTGGGGTATCGCGTGTTCACCTTCGACGTGCTGGCCGAGCACGCGTCCGCGCCCGAGCGCCGCCGCCTGCTGGCCGAGCACCGGCTGCCGCTGCTGCTGCTGGGCCTGGCGACCGGCTACCTCGGCGCGGCGCCGGCGGCGATCTGGGCGATGGGCGCGTTGACGATCGCCTTCGCGCCGGTGCTAATCCTGGTGTCGGTCTGGCTCTACACGCTGGTGTTCGCCTTCAGCTCGCTGTGGTTCTCGCATTACGCGCTGGCCGCGCTGCAGGAGATGCGCCGCGCCGACACCCGCGCCGAACGCGCGCCCGATCCGGTGATGGACGCGTTGCCCGCCAACTATGCGACGGCGCCGCCCCGGGACGCCGAGGACCCCACGCCGCCGCCCGCGATCGAGAACCGGCCTTCGCCGCTCTGAAGCCGGCCGACGCGGCGAGCGCCGCGATCGCCTTCGTCTTCATCGCCTTCTTCGCTCCCACGTTTTCGCAGGAACCCGCATGAACATCGGCCTCTTCATCATTGGCGACGAGATCCTGTCCGGGAAGCGCCAGGACAAGCACCTGTCCAAGGTGATCGAGTTGCTGGGCGCGCGCGGCCTGTCGCTGGCCTGGGCGAAGTACCTGGGCGACGACCGGGAGCAACTGGTGCGCGAGTACCGGGCCGCCTTCGCCAGCGGCGACCTGTTCTTCAGCTGCGGCGGCATCGGCGCGACGCCCGACGACCACACGCGCCAGGCCGCCGCCGCGGCGCTGGGGCGGCCGCTCGAGCTGCATCCGGAGGCGGCCGAACTGATCTGGCAACGCGTCCAGCAGATGGCGGCGGAGCAGGGCACGACGCCCGAGCGCGAGCACCCCGACACCCTGCGTCGCATGGAGATGGGCGTGTTCCCGCAGGGCGCGGCCATCATTCCGAATCCGTACAACAAGATCCCCGGCTTCTCGGTCGGCACGGCCTACTTCGTGCCCGGTTTCCCGGTGATGGCCCATCCGATGATCGAGTGGGTGCTGGACCACCGCCATGCCGAGCTGCACCGCGCGGTCGGCACGCGCGAGCGCTCGCTGATCGTCCAGGGCGCCATGGAAGCCAGCCTGACCCCGCTGATGGAGCGGATCGAATCCGAGTTCCCCGGCATCAAGGTGTTCTCGCTGCCCAGCGTCGATCACCCGCAGTGGGGTCGCCACATCGAACTGGGCGTCAAGGGCGATGCGGCGGCCATGGACGCCGCCTACGAGGCCCTGCGCGCGGGCGTTGTCCAATTTGGTGCTGTCATCGGCACCGAGTTGGTGCGATGATGCACCGATTCGGGCTTCGGTCCGGATCAGGCGCAGATCGCCCAGGCGCCGCTGCGCTCTGAACGACGGGCATTGCCCTCGTGTGGCGCGTTCGGCATCAAGGGCTTGCGCCTCATGCACCGGTCTGGCGCCTGGCTGTCACCGGATTGCCATCCGCTGGCATGCAAACTGCTAAATCGTCCGCGCTGGGCCGAAGCCCCACGACTCTTTCTTTCTCATCCAGCCCCCCTAGGAGTGATTGATGGCCACCAAGACCGTCGCCGACGTGATGAACATGGTGAAGGAGCACGAAGTCAAGTTCGTCGACTTCCGCTTCACCGACACCCGCGGCAAAGAGCAGCACGTGACCGTGCCCGTCTCCCATTTCGACGAGGACAAGTTCCAGTCGGGCCATGCCTTCGACGGCTCCTCGATCGCCGGCTGGAAGGGCATCGAAGCCTCGGACATGCTGCTGATCCCGGATCCGAACACGGCCAACATCGACCCCTTCTTCGAAGAGCCGACGCTGATCCTGTCCTGCGACGTCATCGACCCGACCGACGGCAAGGCCTATGAGCGCGACCCGCGCTCGCTGGCCCGTCGCGCCGAGGCCTACCTGAAGTCCTCCGGCCTGGGCGACACCGCCTACTTCGGTCCGGAACCCGAGTTCTTCATCTTCGACAGCGTGCGCTGGAACGTGGACATGTCCGGCTCGTTCGTGAAGATCGAATCGGAAGAAGCCGCCTGGAACACCGGCAAGGACTACGAGCACGGCAACAGCGGCTACCGTCCCACCGTCAAGGGCGGCTACTTCCCGGTGCCCCCGGTCGACAGCGGCCAGGACATGCGCTCGGAGATGTGCCTGATCCTGGAACAGATGGGCATCCCCGTCGAAGTCCACCACCACGAGGTCGCCAACGCCGGCCAGATGGAGATCGGCACCAAGTTCAGCTCGCTGGTGCAACGCGCCGACTGGCTGCAGCTGCAGAAGTACATCATCCAGAACGTCGCGCACGCCTACGGCAAGACGGCCACCTTCATGCCGAAGCCCATCGTCGGCGACAACGGCTCGGGCATGCACGTGCACCAGTCGGTCTGGAAGGACGGCAAGAACTTGTTCGCCGGTGACGGCTACGCCGGCCTGAGCGACTTCGCGCTGTACTACATCGGCGGCATCATCAAGCACGCCCGCGCGCTCAATGCCATCACCAACCCCGGCACCAACTCGTACAAGCGCCTGGTGCCCGGCTTCGAAGCCCCGGTGAAGCTGGCCTACTCGGCCAAGAACCGCTCGGCCTCGATCCGCATCCCCTACGTCGCCAACCCGAAGGGCCGCCGCATCGAGGCGCGCTTCCCGGATCCCTCGGCCAACCCCTACCTGTGCTTCGCCGCGCTGCTGATGGCGGGCCTGGACGGCGTCGAGAACAAGATCCATCCGGGCGAAGCCGCCACGAAGGATCTGTACCACCTGCCGCCGGAAGAAGACGCGAAGATCCCGACCGTCTGCCACTCGCTGGACCAGGCGCTGGACTACCTGGACAAGGACCGCGCGTTCCTGACCAAGGGCGGCGTGTTCACCGACAGCTTCATCGATGCCTACATCGAGCTGAAGATGCAGGAAGTCCAGCGCTTCCGCATGACCACCCACCCGGTCGAGTTCGACATGTACTACTCGCTGTGATCGCAAGCGCGGAGCGCGCCATGACCGCCCAGGCACGGCCCGCTCCGCACGCTTGCCACCGCGCGCAGGGACGGCCATGGCCGTCCCTTTTCCTTTGCCGCGGCGTGTCCGACGCTCCACAGCCCTACACCTGGCAACAGCGCTTCCGCATGGCGCCATGCCCATTGGCGACCGATTGCGTCACAATGCCTCCCGGCTCTGGTCAGTTGGAAGCAGGGAATGCAGATGACGCTGCAGAAGAAGCGGGTGGGACGGGAATGGCCGGCGCTGGTGCTGGTCGCGATGGCGGCCATGGCCGCCGGGCCTGCCGGGGCGCAGGGCGTGGTGTACCGCTGCCCCGGACCGCCGGTGCTGTACACCGACGCGCTGTCCGCGAAGGAGGCCGCCGAGAAGGGTTGCCGCAGCATCGAGGGCACGCCGATCTCGGTGATCGCGCCGGTCAAGCCGCGTACGCCGACGGTGTCGGCCTCGGGGACGCAAGGTGACCTCAAGGTCGATGCCAAGGACCAGCGCGTGCGCGACGACGATCGCCGCCGCATCCTCGAGCAGGAACTGCGCGAGGCCGAAGGCAAGCTCGCCAAGCTCCAGCAGGAGTACAACAACGGCCAGCCCGAGCGCCGTGGCGACGAGCGCAACTATCAGAAGTACCTGGACCGCACGACCGAGCTCAAGGCCTCCGTCTCGCGCCAGGAGGCCGACGTCCAGGCCATCAAGCGCGAGCTCGCGAAGCTGCCGCCGCCCAACCTCTGAACGGGGATCGGCGGGAAGCAGCGCCGCGGTGTCGCGCGTCATTGGCGACGACGGCGACGAGGGCGACACCGCATGAATCCCAAACCCGTTACCCCCGTTTCACCCGACGAGCCGTTCGCGTGCTTCGATCTCCTGGCGACGCTGGTCGCCGTGGTCCGTCCCGACGGCACCTGCGAGTTCGCCAACACCGCGGTCGAGACGCTGTTCAACCTGCCGCGCCGCGCGGTGCAGGGCAGCAACCTGCTGGAGTGGTTCACCGACACCGGCCGCCTGGTCGAGGCGCTGGAGGAAGTCAGCCGCAACGCCTTCTCCAGCTCGCGCTTCGACGCGACCATCCGCCGCGGGCCGCGCACCCATGACGACCTGCTGCCGGTGCATGTCATCGTCAGCCAGACGGACGATCCGCAGCGGCTGGTGATCGAGCTGATCGAGAACGCGCAGCAGACGCGCCAGGACCGCGAGGAGCGCAACCTCGACCAGGTCCACTCGATCAAGGAACTGACGCGCAACCTGGCGCACGAGATCAAGAACCCGCTGGGCGGCATCCGCGGCGCGGCGCAGCTGCTGGCGCTGGAGCTGCAGCCCACCGACCTGTGGGGCGAGCTCGAGGAATACACCGAGGTCATCATCCACGAGGCCGACCGGCTGCAGTCGCTGGTGGACCGGCTGCTGGCGCCGCACCGGCGCGCGCAGGTGGTGGGCGACGTCAACATCCACGAGATCTGCGAGCGGGTGCGCTCGCTGGTGCTGGCGCAGTACCCGCGCGGGCTGACGCTGCAGCGCGACTACGACATCTCGCTGCCCGACTTCCGCGGCGACCGCGAGCAGCTGATCCAGGCGGTGCTCAACATCGTCCAGAACGCGGCGCAGGCGCTGCACGAGCGCATCGCCGCCGGCGATGCGGTCATCGCCCTGCGCACGCGGGTCGCGCGGCAGGTGACGATCGGCAAGCAGCGCTGGCGCTTGGCATTGGAATTGCATGTCGAGGACAACGGCCCGGGCGTGCCCGAGGAGATCAAGGACCGCATCTTCTTTCCGCTGGTTTCGGGGAGGGATGGCGGTTCCGGTCTCGGGTTGACGCTGGCGCAGACGATCGCCCAACAGCACCAGGGGATGATCGACTGCGACAGCCAGCCGGGCCGGACCGATTTCCGAATCACCCTGCCTTTGCCCTGAGCCGCGGCCACAAGTCGACAACGGGGAAAAGGGGAGCCATAGATGAAGTCGATCTGGATTGTTGACGACGACCATTCGATCCGTTTTGTTCTCGAGAAGGCGCTGACGCGCGAAGGGCTGCCGGTGCGCAGCTTCAGCCAGACGCGCGACGTGCTGGCGGCGCTGGAGGACGACACGCCGCAAGTGCTGGTGTCGGACATCCGCATGCCGGGCGGCTCCGGCCTGGAGCTGCTGACCACGGTCAAGAAGCAGCTGCCGGGGTTGCCGGTGATCATCATGACGGCCTACTCGGACCTGGACAGCGCGGTCAGCGCCTTCCAGGGCGGGGCCTTCGAATACCTGCCCAAGCCCTTCGACCTGCCGCGCGCGGTCGAGCTGATCCGGCGCGCGCAGGAGGAGAGCCAGCGCGAGGCGGTCGGCGAGGCCGAGCAGGTGCAGATGCCCGAGATGCTGGGCCAGGCGCCGGCGATGCAGGATGTCTTCCGCGCGATCGGCCGCCTGAGCCAGAGCCACGTGACGGTGTTGATCACCGGCGAGTCGGGCTCGGGCAAGGAACTGGTGGCGCGTGCGCTGCACAAGCACAGCCCGCGCGCGGAAGGGCCGTTCGTCGCGATCAACACCGCGGCGATCCCCAAGGACCTGCTGGAGTCGGAACTCTTCGGCCATGAGCGCGGCGCGTTCACCGGCGCGCAGGCGACGCGGCGCGGCCGCTTCGAGCAGGCCGAGGGCGGCACGCTCTTCCTCGACGAGATCGGCGACATGCCGCTGGACCTGCAGACGCGGCTGCTGCGCGTGCTGTCCGATGGCCAGTTCTATCGCGTCGGCGGCCACAGCCCGCAGAAGGCCAATGTGCGCGTCGTCGCGGCCACGCACCAGAACCTGGAGACGCTGGTCAAGGAAGGCCGCTTCCGCGAGGACCTGTTCCACCGCCTGAACGTGATCCGCCTGCGGCTGCCGCCGCTGCGCGAGCGCCGCGAGGACGTGCCGCTGCTGGCGCGCTACTTCCTGCAGCGCAGCGCGGGCGAGCTGGGCGTCGAGCCGAAGCGGCTGTCCGAGGCGGCGCTGCAGCGCCTGGTCGGTTTCGACTTCCCGGGCAACGTGCGGCAGCTGGAGAACATCTGCCACTGGCTGAGCGTGATGGCACCCAGCCTGGTGGTCGAGGCCAAGGACCTGCCGCAGGAGCTGCTCGCGACGCCGGGCGCGCACGCGGCG
>NZ_VOSR01000317.1:0-2062 GCF_007997345.1 Mitsuaria sp. TWR114 | reverse complement strand
CGGCACCGGCAAGGAACTGGTCGCGCGCTGCCTGCACGACCAGAGCCCGCGCCGCGACCGGCACTTCGTCGCCATCAACTGCGGCGGCCTGCCCGAGGCGCTGTTCGAGAGCGAGCTCTTCGGCCACGAGTCGGGCGCGTTCACCTCGGCGGGCAAGCGCCGCATCGGCAAGATCGAGCATGCCAACGGCGGCACCCTGCTGCTCGACGAGATCGAGACCATGCCGGTGCCGCTGCAGATCAAGCTGCTGCGCGTGCTGCAGGAGCGCCGCGTCGAGCGGCTGGGCTCCAACGAGGAACAGGTCATCAACGTGCGCTTCATCGCCGCGAGCAAGGCCGACCTCAAGGAAATGGGCGAGCGCGGGCAGTTCCGCAGCGACCTCTACTACCGGCTCAACATCGCCACGCTGGTGCTGCCGCCGCTGCGCGAGCGCCGCGAGGACATCCCGCTGCTGTTCGAGCACTTCGTCGCGCAGGCCTGCAAGCGCTATGAGCGCGAGGCGCCCGAGCTCACGCCGGACAAGCTGCGCGAGCTGATGGCCCACGACTGGCCCGGCAACGTGCGGGAGATCCGCAACGCGGCCGACCGCTTCGTGCTCGCGCTGGACGACCTGGACTCCACCGCCGCGATCCAGGCGGTGCCCAACCTGGCGCTGGCGCGCCAGATGGAGATGGTCGAGAAGGCGCTGATCGAGCAGGCGCTGCGCCGCTCCGGCGGCAAGGTGCCGGCGGCGATGGAATTGCTGGGAACGCCGCGCAAGACGCTGTACGACAAGCTGCACCGGCACGGGATCCAGCTCGACGATTTCCGTTGACACGTCGAACGAGGGGGAACCCCCTCACCCTAACCCTCTCCCCCTCTGGGGGCGAGGGGATGAATGTGCCCCTTGTGCGTGCGAGAGGACGGGGGGAGTTTCACCCTCTCCCGCTTGCTGCGGGAGAGGGAGGGGTGAGGGTCTTCTCACTCCCCACGGCGCTCGGTGCTTGTTGAAGCGCTCCCTTCCTGCCATCTCTCTGCGCCAGCATGGGGGAGAGATTTTCCCGGCAGGCCGCGAAAACCCCTCCCCCATACCCCGACACGTCACCGTCCTGCGACGGCCCCGCACCGAGGCCTTCCCAGACGGCGTCGCGCCAGGTTCAGGCAGCCTGACGCACGCCCTGCTGCGCCTCGTCCAGCACCGCCTTGAGCTGCTGGATGGTGGCGGGCTTGACCAGGTAGGCGCTGGCGCCGCGCCGGATCGCCTCGGCGGCATCGCCTGGATCCGAGGTACCGGTGAGCATGACGATCGTCATCGGACCACCGCTGAGCGCCTCGCTGACGAAGTCCATGCCCTGCCCGTCCGGCAGTGCCCGGTCCAGGATCAACGCGTCCGGCCGCCGCGCGGCAATGCGGGCGCGCGCCTCGGCCAGGGTCGCGGCGGTGGCGGCGGTGTAGCCCTCCAGCTCCAGAAGGATGGCCAGCGTCTCGCTGGATTCGAGGCTGTCGTCGACGATGACGGCGTACGGTTGCATGGCAAACCCTGCGGTAAGAGGTCCATGGAGAAGATCCCGTACATGCGCACCAGCGGCGCCCAACGGGCAGGCATGGCCCTCTGATGGCAATTCCCGTGCCCTCGCCGTCCTAGGCGCGACGAGGAACGAACGACGCTTCAGGCTGCCACCGGAATGGGGGGACGGCGATTCCACCCCGGGTCGGGACGGATCTTTGCCCTGCGCCTTTCTGACCATAATCCGCGCCTTGGCGATCGGGGCCGGCCCTTGCGCCGCCCCGCCGTCCGCGCGCCCGACCGCCCGCCGAGTTCCATGACGACGATCGACGCCTCCATTTCCCCCGAGTTGCTGCCCCGCCTGCGCCGCTGCACCGCCCCCCTGCACGACGAGATCGAGGCGCTGCTCCGGCTCGAGGCGCCGATGCCGCTCGCACGCTACGGTCGGATCCTGCGCGGCTTCCATGAATTCCTTCAGCTCTGGGAACAGCGCGTGCGCCACGCGCTGCCCGAGCCGCTGCGGCCGTGGTTCGACGCGCGCCGGCGCGCCCCGTTCGCCGCGCACGACCTGGCCGC
>NZ_VOSR01000316.1:0-9240 GCF_007997345.1 Mitsuaria sp. TWR114 | reverse complement strand
CCCTCCCTCTCCCGCAACGCGGGAGAGGGTGATCTCACCGAGACCTTCGAACGGGTGGCGTCGAACGGGTGGCTCCGAATGAGCGGCTTCGGACGGGTGGGGCTCCTTCGCGTCCCCTTTTTCCGTGCTGGCGGCGCTCGCCCCAGGCATCGATAGTTCGCCTCAACAGCGGACAAAGACCATTTCAATTGCGTGCAATTGAATTGCTCGCTACATTTCATCCCATGCCGAAGACGAATCCTTCCAGCCCCGAGGACGCTGCCGCCGTCAGTACCGCTGGCGACCAGCCCTCGATGCCCGCCGGCACCGACTGGCTGAAGCTGGACGTTCAGCTGTGCTTCGCGCTGTATTCGACCTCGCTGGCGATGACCAAGCTCTACAAGCCGCTGCTGGCGCCGCTGGGCCTGACCTACCCGCAATACCTGGTGATGCTGGTGCTGTGGGAGACGGAGGGCCTGGGCGTCTCGGAGCTGGGACAGCGTCTGAGCCTGGATTCCGGCACGCTCACGCCGCTGCTGAAGCGGCTCGAGGCCAGCGCGCTGATCGAGCGCCAGCGCGCCCGCGGCGACGAGCGCCGCGTCGAGATCCATCTGACCGCCGCTGGCCGCGCACTGCGCGATCAGGCGGTAGGCATTCCCGAGCAACTGGCCTGCGCCAGCGCCTGCGGGCCGGCCGAGCTCGAATCGCTGACACGCCGTCTGCAGGCCTTGCGCACCAACCTGCTGACCCACCTCGCCGCAGATTCCGCCGCCGATCCCGCCGCGCTCACGGAGAACGACGGCGAGGACGGCAATCCCTGACCCCAAACGTTCTTTCCCCTCACCACCAAGGAGCCCCACATGGCCATCGAAAAAGCCCTCTACACCGCCACCGCCACCGCCACCGGCGGCCGCTCCGGCACCGCGCAATCGTCCGACGACCGCCTGAAGGTCCAGCTGTCCACGCCCAAGGCGCTGGGCGGCGACGACGGCGCCGGCACCAACCCGGAACAGCTGTTCGCCGCAGGCTATTCCGCCTGCTTCATCGGCGCGATGAAGGCCGTCTCGGCCCGCAACAAGGTCGCCCTGCCGGCCGAAGTCTCGATCACCAGCGAAGTCGGCATCGGCCCGCACGCCAACAAGCCGGGCGCCTTCGGCATCGCCGTGGCGATGAAGATCTCGGTGCCGGGCATGGACCGCGCGCAGCTGGAAAAGCTGGTGGCCGATGCCCACGAGGTCTGCCCCTACTCGAACGCCACCCGCGGCAACGTCGACGTCACGCTGACGATCGTCTAAGCCTTCCGCGCGCCCGGTCACCACCGGGTCGAGCACAAAGAAAAGCGCCGGTCATGCCGGCGCTTTTTCATTCATGGGTCTAGCCGTCGACGCTTCGCTCCGTCGCGACCGACGAAGCCACTCGCGACGGCTGTGGTTCAGCGTTGCAGCAGGCTGAGCATCAACTCGACGCGCGCCGCCCACGGCGACAGCGCGGCGGCGGGCTCATCGCTGGCGCCCACGATGCGTCCCTGCGCGCACCGCGTCGTCCGCCACACGGACACGCCGGCCTCCTTGAGCGCCCGCAGCGGCGCCTCGAGCGCCTGATTCACCGTGCCGTTGCCCGTGCACGCCAGCACCAGCCCCTGGAGACCGGCCGCTCGCCAGGCTTCGAGCGACCGCGCATCGGCGCCCGCATGGCTGGCGAGCACCTCCACCCAGGGCCACTGGGTCGCGTCCTCCGGCAACAGCGCCGCGCCGAGCGCCTCGCCCCCCGGCCAATCGCGGAAGCGCCGCACGACGCCCTCCTCCACCACGGCCAGCGGCCCGGCGTCAGGCCCGGCCTCGAAGGCGTCGAGCCGGTAGCTGTGCGTCTTGCGCAGCTCGAGCCCGGACCAGACCTGCCCCGCCACGACGGCGATGACGCCTCGCACGCCTTCGCTCTCGGCAACGGCCACGGCGTCCAGCAGGTTCTGCGGACCATCCGCCTGGATGGCGTCGCCGGCCGCATCGCGGCGGTCAGCACGACCGGCTTCTCCGGCGCCAGCACGCGCTGCAGCAGGTAGGCGGTCTCTTCCAGCGTGTCGGTGCCGTGCGTGATCACCACGCCGCGGACCTCGGGCCGGTCCAGGTGCTCCCGCACCCGCTTCGCCAGCCGCGCCCAGGTGGCGTGATCCATGTCCTTGCTGTCGAGCTGGGCCAGCTGTTCAGCCTCCAGCGACCTCGCCGCGAGCGCCGGGACCGCCTTCACCAGCGACTCCACCGACAGCGAACCCGCCTTGTAGCCGACATTGTCCGTGGCGCTGCCGGAGGCGCCGGCGATCGTGCCGCCGGTGCCGATGATCACGAGGGTCTGGGGCGCGCTTTGCAATTTGTCGTCTCCTGTATAAAAATCCAGATGCTGGATGGATTCTCAGGCGGCTTTCGAACCCTCGAAGCCGTTTTGCATTCCAACCAGTCCTCCATGGAATAAAGGCCTGTGCTCGTGGATACACCGCCCAAACTCACCGCCCGCCAACAACAGATCTTCGATCTGGTCCGCGACAGCATCGAGAGCACCGGCTCGCCGCCCACGCGCGCCGAGATCGCGCAGCAACTCGGCTTCAAGTCCGCGAACGCCGCCGAGGAACACCTGCAAGCGCTCGCCCGCAAAGGCGTCATCGAACTGGTGGGAGGCACCGCGCGCGGCATCCGCCTGCCGTCGACCGCACTGCGCCAGGTCAACCGCGCCCGGGAGCACAGCCAGTTCGCCCTGCCGCTGGCCAGCCTGGCGCAGCTGACGCTGCCGCTGGTCGGCCGTGTCGCGGCCGGCGCGCCCATCCTCGCCGAGGAACATGTGGAGCAGCACTATAGCGTCGACCCCTCGATGTTCTCGAAGGCGCCGGACTTCCTGCTGCGCGTGAAAGGCATGAGCATGAAGGACATCGGCATCATGGACGCGACCTGCTCGCCGTGAAGAAGATCAGCGAAGCGCGCAACGGCCAAGTCGTCGTCGCGCGCCTGGGTGACGAGGTCACCGTGAAGCGCTTCCAACGCATCCGGATGGCATCCGACTTTTGCCGGAGAACGCCGACTTCGCCCCGATCGAGGTCACGCCGGATGAGCAGTTCGCCATCGAAGGCCTGGCCGTTGGATTGATCCGGTCCGGCGGGTTTCACTGAGCGGGTAGGAGTGCCGCATGGCTGCGCGAAAGACGCACACGAAAGCGGCTTCGGCCGCTGAATGCCTCACGCTGCGGCAAATTCCCAACATCGGACCCGCGATGGTTCGGGATTTTGAATTGATGGGGATTCGGCAGGCCGCGGATCTCATCGGCGCCGATGCATTTGCGCTCTATCAGCGGATTTGCAAACTGACCGGCAAGCGCCACGATCCCTGCGTGCTGGATACCTATATGGCGGCCGTCGATTTCATGAACGGTGCCTCGCCCAGAGATTGGTGGAGTTATACCGCCCAGCGCAAGCGCGAGTATCCGGATCTTTGAATATTCTGCGGGCGTGACCCGCCTTAACCGGAATGAGACCGGAACGGGCAAAGAAAAAACCCTGCCGATTTGCATCGACAGGGTTTCAATATTGGCGGAGTGGACGGGGCTCGAACCCGCGACCCCCGGCGTGACAGGCCGGTATTCTAACCAACTGAACTACCACTCCAGATACGACGCTGTTGAGCGCGTCGATATCGTTCGCGAACAAGTTTCGCTGCAAGCCAACGGATCCATTCGGAACCGCGATGCAGCCAAGCCTTGTCAAACTTGGCGTCCCCTAGGGGATTCGAACCCCTGTAATCACCGTGAAAGGGTGGTGTCCTAGGCCTCTAGACGAAGGGGACTGAACCTTCTTGCTGTGACTCGGTCAATGCGTACCGGCAACCCAGACTCCCAAGAAATCTGGTGGAGGTAAGCGGGATCGAACCGCTGACCTCTTGCATGCCATGCAAGCGCTCTCCCAGCTGAGCTATACCCCCGAATGCTGACGCATCGAATCGGTACACTGCCCGAGCCTCGACTGTGTTGGCGGAGTGGACGGGGCTCGAACCCGCGACCCCCGGCGTGACAGGCCGGTATTCTAACCAACTGAACTACCACTCCAGATACTCAGAATCTTTCGATTCCTTCGCATCAAACTGGTCTCGCTTTGATTCGATCAATGACTTGACCGCTTCTCCGCGTCGATTTCGTTACTATACCTGATTTTGACAACGCTTAAATCGAGTTCCGAAGAATTTTCGATTTTCACGTTCAATCTCAGTCAGTAACCAAGCTCGAAAACTTGGCGTCCCCTAGGGGATTCGAACCCCTGTAATCACCGTGAAAGGGTGGTGTCCTAGGCCTCTAGACGAAGGGGACTGGACCTTCTTCCTTGAACCGCGCGCCACGCAAACCGAAGTTTGGTGGAGGTAAGCGGGATCGAACCGCTGACCTCTTGCATGCCATGCAAGCGCTCTCCCAGCTGAGCTATACCCCCTTTGGGGATTCGAACCGATTCGTTTCAGCTGCTTTTGAATCTCATCGGGGAGCTCGCGCTCCCCGATTTGATTCGCCGTCTGCTGCTTCGAAGTTCGTTTCGAACAACGCGCTGTTCAAGCGAGAACGAGAGTATAGAACGAGTTTTAAACGGAACGCAAGCGGTTCAACAAAATTTCTTTGTCGAAGAGTTCCAGCACCGCATCGACCGACGGCGTCTGCGCGCGGCCGCAGGCCAGCACGCGCACCGGGATGGCCAGTTGCGGCATCTTCAGGCCGTGCGCCGCGATCGTTTCCTTGATGGCGGCGCTGATGGAAGCCTTGTCCCAGCTGGCCAGCGCCTCGAGCTTGTCGGCGAACGCGAGCACCGCCGGCTTGACCGCATCGGTCAGGTGCTGCGCGCGGTCGGCCTCGCTGGGCGTCACCGGCGACACGTACATCGCCAGCCAGTCGGCCAACGCGACGGTCGTGCTGCAACGGTCCTTGAACAGGCCGCACATCGCCTCCAGCCGCTGCGGCGCGCTCAGGCCGCGCTTGGCCAGTTGAGCGCTCACCAGTTCCGCCAGGCGGGCGTCATCGGCCAGCTTGATGTAATGCGCATTGACCCATTCCAGCTTGGCCGGGTCCCACTGCGCGGGGCTCTTGGAAATGTGGCTGCCGTCGAACCACGACACCAGCTGCTCGCGCGAGAACAGCTCGTCGTCGCCGTGGCTCCAGCCCAGGCGCGACAGGTAGTTCAGCATCGCCTCGGGCAGATAACCGTTGTCCTCGTAGGCGGTCACGCTGACCGCGCCGCGGCGCTTGGACAGCTTCAGGCCGTCGTCGCCCAGGATCACCGGGATGTGCCCGAAGGCCGGCAAGGGCGCGCCCAGCGCATTGAACAGGTTGATCTGCCAGGGCGTGTTGTTGATGTGCTCGTCGCCGCGGAAGACATGGGTGATCTTCATGTCCCAGTCGTCGACCACCACCGCGAAGTTGTAGGTCGGCACGCCGTCCGGACGCAGCAGGATCAGGTCGTCGATCTCGCGGTTGTTGATCGTGATGGTGCCCTTGACCAAGTCGTCCCAGCTCACGTCGCCGTCGATCGGATTCTTGAATCGGACCACCGGCGACACGCCGGCCGGGATCACCGGCAGCGTCTTGCCTGGCTCCGGGCGCCAGGTGCCGTCGTAGCGGCGCTTCTCGCCGCGCGCTTCCTGGCCGGCCTTCATCGCGGCCAGCTCCTCGGGCGAGCAGTAGCAGCGGTAGGCGGTGCCCGCGGCGATCATCTGCTCGATCACCGCGTGGTAGCGCTCCAGGCGCTGCATCTGGTAGACCGGGCCCTCGTCGTAGTCGAGCCCCAGCCACTTCATCGACGCCAGGATCTGGTCGACCGAATCCTGCGTCGAACGCGCGACATCGGTGTCCTCGATGCGCAGCACGAATTCGCCGCCATGGTGACGCGCATAGGCCCACGAGAACAGCGCGGTGCGGGCCGTGCCCAGGTGCAGGAAGCCCGTCGGCGACGGCGCGATGCGGGTGCGGATGGGAGAGGTCATAGCGAGTTCAAACCACGGGCCAGGTCGGCCTTGATGTCTTCGATGTCTTCGAGGCCCACCGCGACGCGGATCAGCCCCTGCGTGATGCCGGCCGCCTGGCGTTGCGGCTCGGTGAGCCGGCCGTGCGAGGTGCTGGCCGGATGGGTGATGGTGGTCTTGGTGTCGCCCAGGTTGGCGGTGATGGAGCAGATGCGTGTCTGGTCGATCACGTGGAAGGCGGCGGCGCGACCACCGTCCTCGGCCGCCCGGGCGCCGCCCTTGACGATGAAGGACACCACCGCCCCGCCCTGCCCGCCTTGCTGGCGCATCGCGAGCTCATGCTGCGGGTGCGACTTCAGGCCCGGGTAATAGACGCGCTCGACGCCGGGATGGGCCTCCAGCCATTCGGCCAGCCGCGCGGCGCTGGCGGTCTGCGCCTTCATGCGCACCGACAGCGTCTCCATGCCCTTGAGCACGACCCAGGCGTTGAACGGCGACAGCGACATGCCCACCGACCGCATCACCGGCGTGAACACCTCGTCCACATGTTTCGACGACGCGCAGATCGCGCCGGCGATCACGCGGCCCTGGCCATCGAGGTACTTGGTGCCGGAATGGATGATGAAGTCCGCGCCCATCTTCGCCGGCTGCTGCAGCGCGGGGGATGCGAAGCAGTTGTCGACGGCGAGCAGCGCGCCGTGGCCGTGCGCGATGTCCGCCAGCGCGGCGACATCGCAGACCTCGGTCAGCGGATTGGTCGGGGTCTCGGCGAACAGCAGCCTGGTGTTGGGCTGCAGCGCGTTCTTCCATTCCGCCAGGTCGGTCTGCGAGACGAAGGTCGTCTGGACGCCGAACTTGCCGAACTCGCCCTGCAGCAGCTTGATCGTCGAGCCGAAGACCGAGCGCGAGCACACGACGTGATCGCCGGCCTTCAGCAGGCCCATCACGAGCAGCATGATCGCGGACATGCCCGAGGACGTCGCGATGCAGGCCTCGGTGCCCTCCAGCGCCGCGAGCCGGCGCTCCATCATCATCACCGTCGGATTGGAGAAGCGGCTGTAGACGAAGGCCTCCTCCTCGTTGGCGAAACGGCGCGCGGCGGTGGCCGCGTCCGGATGCACGAAGGAGCTGGTCAGGTACAGGGCCTCGGAGTTCTCGCCCCAGGGCGACGGCGGCAGGCCCTCGCGGACCGCGAGCGTGTCCAGGCGCGCGTCGGCCGGCAGGTCCACGCGCGGGATGCCCCCTTGCTTTTCGTTGGCCATCACTGGTCTCCGCCGCTCTGCAGCGCGAGGCGGCTGCGCGCCGGCAGGTCCTCCTCCTCGGGCTGCGACTTGCGCTGCGCCTGCAGCGTCGCGAAGTCCTCGGCCGACACGTCGCCGGTGATGTACTGGCCGTCGAAGCAGGAGGCCTCGAAGCCGTTCAGCCCCGGACGCAGCTGGGCGACGACGCGCTTCATCGCGTCGACGTCCTGGTAGATCAGCGCATCGGCGCCGATGAACTGGCGGATCTCCTCGATCGAGCGGCCATGGGCGATCAGCTCCTCCTTCGTCGGCATATCGATGCCGTAGACGTTGGGGAAGCGCACCGGCGGCGCGGCCGAGGCCAGGTAGACCTTGTTGGCGCCGGCCTCGCGGGCCATCTGGACGATCTCCTTGGAGGTCGTGCCGCGCACGATGGAATCGTCGACCAGCAGCACGTTGCGGCCCTTGAACTCCAGGCCGATCGCGTTGAGCTTCTGGCGCACCGACTTCTTGCGCGTGGACTGGCCCGGCATGATGAAGGTCCGGCCGACATAGCGGTTCTTGACGAAGCCCTCGCGGTACGGCTTGCCGATGCGGTGCGCGAGCTGCATCGCCGATGGGCGGCTCGACTCGGGAATCGGGATGACGACGTCGATCTCGCTGGGCGGGATCGTCGAGATCAGGCGCTGGGCCAGCGTCTCGCCCATGTTCAGGCGCGCCTGGTAGACCGAGATGCCGTCCATCACCGAGTCCGGGCGCGCCAGGTAGACGAACTCGAACATGCAGGGATTCAGCGTCGGATGCTCGGCGCACTGCTGCGTGTGGATGGTGCCGCTGGTGTCGATGAACAGGGCCTCGCCGGGCGCGAGGTCGCGCGTCAACGTGTGGCCGGTGCCCTCGAGCGCGACGCTCTCGCTGGCCACCATCACCTCGCCGTCGCCCGACTGGCCGAAGCACAGCGGCCGGATGCCGTAGGGATCACGGAAGGCGAGCAGGCCGTGGCCGGCGATCAGCGCGATCACGCCGTAGGAGCCCTTGATGCGCTTGTGCACCGTGCCCACGGCCTTGAAGATCTGCGCCGGCGTCAGCGGCAGGTCGCGGCCGGCCATCTCCAGCTCATGCGCCAGCACGTTGATCAGCACCTCGGTGTCGCTCTCGGTGTTGATGTGGCGGCGATCGACCTCGAACAGCTCGTCCTTCAGCGCATGCGCGTTGGTCAGGTTGCCGTTGTGGACCAGCACGATGCCGTAGGGCGCGTTGACGTAGAACGGCTGGGCCTCTTCCTCGGAGTAGGCATTGCCGGCGGTCGGGTAGCGGACCTGGCCCAGGCCCACGTTGCCGGGCAGCGCGCGCATGTTGCGGGTGCGGAAGACGTCGCGCACCATGCCGCGCGCCTTGTGCATGAAGCACTTGTGGCCCTGCATCGTGACGATGCCGGCCGCGTCCTGGCCGCGGTGCTGCAGCAGCAGCAGCGCGTCATAGATCAGCTGGTTGACCGGCGCCTTGGAAATCACACCGACGATGCCGCACATGGGAGGTCCTTCAATGCTCTGGAAACGGGAGGAAAGCGAAGACCCGGGCGCTCGTGACGCTCAGGCCGGAATGTAGTCGTGCAGCGCCGCCGGCAACAGCGGCCGCAGCTGCGTCAGCGCCGCCTGCAGCCAGGGCGCGGCCTGCGATTCGGTCCAGGCTTGCGAGCGCACCGCCGGTGTCATGCCGACGATCACGGTGGCCAGCAGCGCCAGCAGCACCGCGCGCAGCACGCCGAAGGCCGCGCCGCCGAGCCGGTCGATCAAGCCCAGCGGCGTCGCGTGGATCAGCGCCCGGACCAGCTTCGCGCCCAGACCCCACACCAGCAGGACGAGGATGAAGCCCAGCACCAATCCGAGCGCATGGATCAGCGCCGGGCCGACCTTCTCCGGCGGGATGAAGCGCTCGATGAACGGGGCGACGAAGGGCGAGGCCAGGTAGGCCACACCCCAGCCCGCGATCGTCATCAGTTCGAACACCAGGCCGCGCCAGGCGCCCAGCAGCACCGAGATCGC
>NZ_VOSR01000315.1:0-4946 GCF_007997345.1 Mitsuaria sp. TWR114 | reverse complement strand
CCTGCGCCGCGACGTCGGCCAGCTTGCCCAGCAGCGCGTAGATCAGGATGCCCACCAGCACCACGTCCGTCTGCAGGAACTCGCGCGCGTTCATCGTCATGTAGCCGATGCCGCTCTGCGCCGAAATGGTCTCGGCCACGATCAGCAGCACCCACATCAGCCCCAGCGAGAAGCGCAGCCCCACGAGGATGGAGGCCGTCGCGCCCGGCAGGATCACCCGCCGGTACAGCGCCCCGCCGCGCAGGCCGTAGGAGCGCGCCATCTCGATCAGGTCGCGGTCCACGCCGCGGATGCCGTGGAAGGTGTTCAGGTAGACCGGGAAGAACACGCCCAGCGCCACCAGGAACAGCTTGGCCGTCTCGTCGATGCCGAACCACAGGATCACCAGCGGGATCAGCGCCAGCGGCGGGATGTTGCGCAGCATCTGCAGTGTCGTGTCCAGCGCCGTCTCGGCCCAGCGCTGCGAGCCGGTCAGCAGGCCCAGCAGCAGGCCCAGGCCGCCGCCGATGGCGAAGCCGAGGAAGGCCCGGCCGGTGCTCACCACCAAGTGCCGCCAGAGCTCGCCCGACAGCGCCAGCTCCCACGCCGCCCGCGCCACCGCCGAAGGCGCCGGCAGCACCCGCGTCGACAGCCAGCCCGCCTGCGCGCTCACTTGCCAAAGCGCCAGCACCGCCAGCGGCACCAGCCATGGGGCCAATCGCCGGAGCGCCGCGGCGGACGCGGCTCGCCACGCCTGCGGTTGACGTGGCGCCTCCCGCTCGCGGGCGGTCCCTCCGGTCGCAGTCCCCACGATGCGCGGCGCGCGTGGCGCCTCGATCACGGCCGTTCCCATCTCAGCTCGCAGCGGCCAGCTTGGCCGGACCGGGGACGTAGCTGTTGGCGACGATCTCGCCGAAGGGGCCCGTCAGCTTGGGCGCGCTGAGCTTCTCGCGCAGCGCCAGCGGCAGCAGCGGGAACACCAGCTCGGCGAAGCGGTAGGCCTCCTCCAGGTGCGGATAGCCGCTGAGCACGAAGTACTCCAGGCCCAGCGCGGCGTATTCCTGGAGCCGGTCGGCCACCTGCTGCGGATTGCCGACCAGCGCCGTGCCCGCACCGCCACGCACCAGGCCGACGCCGGCCCACAGGTTGGGCGAGATCTCCAGCCCGCTGCGGATGTCGTCCTTGTTGAACCGACCCTTGTGCAGCTCGGCCATGCGGCGCTGCCCCACCGAATCCATCGCGGCGAACTTGGCCTGCGCCGCCGCGATCACGTCCTCGTCGAGGTGCTTCACCAGGTCGCCGGCGGCGGCCCAGGCCTCTTCCTCGGTCTCGCGGACGATGACATGCAGGCGGATGCCGTACTCGAGGCGGCGCCCCTTGGCCTGCGCGCGCTGGCGCACTTCGCCCAGCTTCTCGGCGACGGCGGCTGGCGGCTCGCCCCAGGTCAGGTAGGTGTCGACCTGCTCGGCCGCCAGCTCGATCGCCGGTCCCGACGAGCCGCCGAAGAACACCGGCGGATAGGGCCGGCTCACCGGCGGGTACAGCAGCTTGCCGCCCTTCACCCGCAGCTGGTCGCCGTCGAAATCGACGGCCTCGCCCTCGTGACTGGCGCGCAGCACCTCGCGCCACACGGTCAGGAACTCGGTGGACAGCGCGTAGCGCTCTTCATGCGGCAGGAACAGGCCGTCGCCGGCCAGTTCGTCCGGATCGCCGCCGGTGACCAGGTTGACCAGCAGTCGCCCGCCGGAGAGCCGGTCCAGCGTCGCCGCCATGCGCGCGGACTGCACCGGCTGCACCAGCCCCGGCCGCAGCGCGACGAGGAACTTCAGGCGCCGCGTCGCCTCGATCAGGCTGGCCGCGACGATCCAGCTGTCCTCGCAGCTGCGGCCGGTGGGCAGCAGCACGCCCTCGTAGCCGAGGCTGTCGGCCGCGATCGCGACCTGGCGGTAGTAGTCGAAGTCCGCGACGCGGGCGCCCCTGGAGGTGCCGAGGTAGCGCGAGTCGCCGTGCGTGGGGATGAACCAGAGGATCTTCATGGGGGACCTTCTCGTGGTGCCGCTCACTTGGCGGCGGTGCGGACCGACTTCGGCAGCGCGTCGGCGATGCGGATGGGCTTGGGGATCAGCTTCAGCGCATGGAAGGCATCGGCGATCTTCTGCTGCTCGGCGGCGATCGCCGGCGTGATCGGCTGGATGCCGTAGGCGAAGCGCGCGGCCGCGAGCTCGGTGGTCGCGACGTCCAGGCCGATCTGCGGCGCGAGCAGGGCCGCCACGGCGGCGGTGTTGGCCTCGGACCAGCGGTCCAGCCGGGCCAGTTCGTCGACGATCGCCTGCACGACCTGCGGATGCTTCTCCGCGTAGCCGCGCGCGGCCAGGTAGAACTGGTGGTTCGCGACCACGCCCTTGCCGTCGGCGATCACGCGCGCGCCGAGTTGCCGCTCGGCCGCGGCAAGGAAGGGATCCCAGATCACCCAGGCGTCGACGGCGCCGCGTTCGAAGGCGGCGCGCGCGTCGGCCGGCGGCAGGTAGACGACCTGGATGTCGCTGTACTTCAGGCCCTGCTTCTCCAGCAGCTTGACCAGCAGGTAGTGGACGTTGGAGCCCTTGTTCAGCACCACCTTGCGGCCCTTGAGATCGGCCAGCGTGCGCACCGGCGAGTCCTTGGGCACGACCAGCGCCTCGGCCGCCGGCGCGGGCGGCTGGTTGGCGACATAGACGAGGTCCGCGCCGGCGGCCTGCGCGAAGATCGGCGGCGCTTCGCCGACGGTGCCGAAGTCGATGGAACCGACGTTCAGCCCCTCGAGCAGCTGCGGGCCGGCGGGGAACTCGGTCCACTTGACCGTGATGCCCAGCGGCGCCAGGCGCTTCTCCAGGTCGCCCTTGGCCTTCAGCACGGTCAGCGTGCCGTACTTCTGGAAGCCGATGCGGAGCTCGGTGGGATTGGCCGGCGCCTGCGCGTGCGCGGCGCCGGCATGCAGGCCGAGCGTCGCGGCGAGCGCGGCGGAGAAGGTGACGGCGCGGACCAGCGCCGCGCGGCGATCGAGGAAGAGCTTCATGAGGAGGTCGCGGAGTGGGAGGTTGTTGGAGAGCGCCGGGCAGAGCCGACGTTCAGAGGACCAGGGCGGGACGCGCGACGGGCGCCGCGCGCTCGGGCGCGGGCACGCGATCGATCACCTGCGAGGCGCCCACCAGCAGGCGGCTGGCGATGTCGTCGCCGACGCGGTACTCGCCGGCGGCATCCTTGGCGATCTGCGCGTCGCTGGCATAGACGCCATCGATGTGCGAGCGGGCCCCGAGCGCGGACAGCACCGGCAGCAGGCCGTAGTCGAGCGCCAGCAGATGGGCGAGGCTGCCGCCCGTCGCGAGCGTCCAGACCGTCTTGCCGGCCAGGCCGTCCTGCGGCAGCAGATCGAGGAAGACTTTCAGCAGCCCGCTATAGGCCGCCTTGTAGATGGGGGTCGCGATGACGATGGTCTTCGCCTCGGCGACCGAGGCGAGCGCCTCGCGCAGGGTCGCGTCCCCGATGTCCGCATGAAGCAGCGCTTGCGCGGGCAGATCGCGCAGCTTGAGGGTGCGGGTCGGGAGCCCGTGGTGATGCAGGCGCTGCGCCGCGGCGCTCAGCAAGGCGCCGGAGCGCGAGTGGACACTGGGACTGGCGGCGATGAGCAGGACGGACATGGCGGTCGGGGGATGAAGCAGGGACCGGGTCATTCTGCGAATCGGCCGTCATTCCCTGAACGAAGCAGAACGCCGATGGATAGGCGTAAAACGGCTATCGCCAGACCCCCAGGCACAACGCACCGAAGCCCCTCGCCCGCTTGCGGGAGAGCGGTGGGGGTGAGGGCCGATCACCCCGGTGGTGCCAACGCCGACAACACCTGCCCCCGCAGCGCCCCCAGTTCGGCGCTCCCACGCCCCCGGGGGTGCGGCACCCCGACGGGGATCTCCCGCACGATGCGCCCGGGCGCCGCCCCGAGCACCAGCACCCGATCGGCGAGCAGCACCGCCTCCTCGATGTCATGCGTCACGAGCAGCAGGCTGGTGCCATGCGCCCGCGCCACCTCCCGCACCAGGTCCTGCAGCTTCATCCGCGTGAACGCATCCAGCGCCGAGAACGGCTCATCCAGCAGCAGCACGCGCGGCCGCGTGTAGAGCGCCCTCGCGATCGCCGCCCGCTGCGCCTGACCGCCGGACAGCTGGCGCGGCAGCGCGTCCTCCAGTCCAGCCAGTCCGACCTCCTCGAGCAGCCGCCTCACCCAGGCCTCGTCATGCCCTTGCCCGAGATCGAACCCGACGTTCTCCGCCACGGTCAGCCACGGGAACAGCCGTGGTTCCTGGAAGACGACCCCGATGTCCCGATCCGGCCCCTGCCGCGGCCGCCCGCCGAGCCGGACCTCGCCGCTGAAATCGGGATCCAGCCCCGCCACGATGCGCAGCAGCGTGCTCTTGCCGCAGCCGCTCGCGCCGACCAGCGCCAGCACCTCCCCCGCCGCCAACGCGAAGCGGACGTCGGACAGCACCGGCGTTTCGCGCGCGAGGCATGTGCCCCGCCACCTTGGCCATTCCCGCGAGCCTTGCCGGCCGAGCCGACCACGCTGGCCGCACCGGCGAATCGCTTCGCCCTCACCTGCACTTCGAGCACGCTCATGCCGGGCCTCCAAAGCTGTCGCGCCAGTGCAGCGCGCGTTGTTCCACCGTGGCCATCAGGCTGTCCGTGAGCTTGCCCAGCAGGGCCAGCAGCACGATCGCCGCCAGCACCAGGTCGGCCCGCCCCGTCTCACGACCATCGGTCAGCAGGTAGCCCAGGCCGCGGCTCGCCGCGATCAGCTCGGCCGCGACCATGAACATCCACGCCAGGCTGAGCCCGTTGCGCAGGCCGGTCAGCAGCGCCGGCAGCGCCGCGGGCAGCAGCACGCGCCGCGCCAGCGCCGCGCGGCCGAACCCGCGCAGCCGGGCGACCTCGACCAG
>NZ_VOSR01000314.1:0-1936 GCF_007997345.1 Mitsuaria sp. TWR114 | reverse complement strand
GAGTTCGGCGCGCTGCTCAGCGTGTCGGCGCAGAAGCGCGATTACCGCTCCGACACGCAGGAGCTCGACAACCCGGCGCAGCTGGCCGATGGCTCGGGCACCGTCGCGCCGCTGGGCCAGTGGCTGGCCTATGAATTCGGCGAGCGCGACCGCAAGGCCGCCAGCGCCTCGCTGCAATGGCGCCCCGACGGCCGCAGCGAATACACGCTGGACTTCAACCACACCCAGCTCAAGAGCCGCACCGACGTCTACGGCCATTACGCATCGCCCTTCTGGGCCAACTGGAGCAACACCGCCAACCAGGGCCAGCTCTGGCCGAACGGCGCGATCCAGACCGACGCCAACGGCCGGTTCGTCTCGGGCAGCTTCTGGGGCGCGAGCATGAGCACTTCGGGCTCGGTGGCCGACGAGAACACCAAGATCGACCAGCTCGCGCTGGCCGGCAAGTGGAAGGTCGGCGACGCCACGCTGCGCAGCGACCTCAGCCACACCCGCAGCACCTTCGACCGCTTCTACCAGGAGGTGCGCCTGGGCACCTTCGCCAACGACCCGGTCAGCTACAGCTTCGACCTGGGCACCAAGCTGCCGTCGGCGTTCTCGCCCACCGCGCAGCTCGACAACCCGGCCAACTACTGGGCCGACAAGGCGCTGTACTTCCGCACCCGCAACACCGGCAAGGAAACCGCGTGGCGCCTGGATGGCGACAAGCCGGTCGACTTCGGCGCGCTGACCACGCTGCACGCCGGCGTGCGGCTCAACGACCGCCGCGCCAGCAGCGCCGAGATCAACACGATCGACGACATCTGGATGTTCAACCTGTCGCAGATCCCGGCGGTGGGCCTGCTGCCCTACGACAACCTGCTCAAGGACGCCGGCGCCGGCAACATCCCGCGCCAGTGGCTGACCGTCACCGACACGCGCTGGCTGCGCGACGCGCAAGCCGTGCGCAGCACCTTCAACCTGACGGTGCCCGAGCTCGATCCGGCGCAGAGCTTCGAGTTCCGCGAGCGCGCCGCGGCCGTCTACGTCGCCGGCGACCTGGACACCACGCTCGCGGGCCTGCCGCTGACCGGCAACGTCGGCGTGCGCGCCGTCACGACGCGCACCCAGCGCGGCTACACCGCCACCAGCGGCGGTCGCGTGGACCTGTCCAAGACCGACACCGACTTCCTGCCCTCGCTCAACCTCAAGCTCGAGCTCACGCCCGACCTGCTGGCGCGGCTGGCGCTGTCACGCGTGGTCACGCGACCCAACTTCGACCAGCTCACGCCCAGCCTGAGCCTCAACGTCAACGACCGGACCGGCTACCAGGGCAATCCGGAGCTCGACAAGCTGCGCGCCAGCCAGGTCGACGCGACGCTGGAGTACTACCTGTCCAAGAGCGACTCGGTCTACGGCGCGGCCTTCTACAAGGACGTGTCGGGCTTCATCCAGACCACCAGCACGCAGACCACGATCAACGGCACCAGCTACACGCTCACGACGCCGAGCAACGGCCGCGACGGCCGCATCCGCGGCCTGGAGGTCGGCTACACCGGCTTCTTCAACAAGCTGCCCGGACTGCTGCGCGGGCTGGGCCTGCAGGCCAACTTCACGCTGGTGGACAGCGCCGCCCCGAGCCCGATCGACGGCCGCAGCGCGCCGCTGGAGGGGCTGTCCAAGCGCAGCGCCAACCTGGTGGCGATGTACGACCTGGGCGACTTCTCCGCGCGGCTGGCCTACAACTGGCGCAGCGACTACACCGTCGGCTCGCGGCTGAGCTTCCCCAGCAACGACGGCGTGACCGCGCTGACGCCCGTGACGATGAAGGGCTACGGCATGGTCGACGCCTACCTCAGCTACGCGATCACGCCCCGGCTGCGCATCGCCCTCGAAGGCAACAACCTGACGCGGACGGTGCGCCGCAGCGTGTTCAGCGACTACGGCCTGCCGCGCG
>NZ_VOSR01000313.1:0-9822 GCF_007997345.1 Mitsuaria sp. TWR114 | reverse complement strand
CGATGCAGGACAACCTGAAGAAGGCGCAGGACGAACTCGGCAACATCGAGGTCGAAGGCCAGTCCGGCGCGGCCTGGTGAAGGTCACGATGACCTGCAAGCATGACGTCAAGCGCGTCGCCATCGATCCCAGCCTGCTGGCCGACGACAAGGACATGCTGGAGGACCTCGTCGCCGCCGCGTTCAACGACGCCGTGCGCCGTGCCGAGCAGGTCAGCTCCGAGAAGATGTCCAAGCTGACCGCCGGCATGCCGCTGCCCCCGGGCATGAAGTTCCCGTTCTGATCGGACGACGGTGACCGCGCTCGACCAGTTGATCGAGGCCTTGCGGCGCCTGCCCGGCGTGGGCCAGAAGTCGGCCCAGCGCATGGCCTACCACCTGCTGCAGCACGACCGCGCCGGCGCCGACGCGCTGGCCCGCGCGCTGCAGGACGCGGCGCGCAACGTGCGCCACTGCGAGCGCTGCCACACCTTCAGCGAGACGCCGCTGTGCGCCATCTGCTCGGACCGTCACCGCGACGCGCGGCTGCTGTGCGTGGTCGAGTCGCCGGCCGACCAGGCCGCGATGGAGCGCACCGCGTCCTACTTCGGCTACTACTTCGTGCTGCAGGGCCGGATCAGCCCGCTGGACGGCGTGTCCACCCGCGAGATCGGCGTGGACCAACTGCTCGAGCGGGCCACCGACGGCCAGGTGGAGGAGGTCATCCTCGCCACCAGCTTCACCGCCGAGGGCGAGGCCACCGCCCACGTGCTGGCCGAGGCGCTGCGCGCGCGCGGCCTGCGCATCCCGGAGGACATCTCCGTCGTTGGCTACGACCACACCCTGATGGCCCGGTCGGTGCAGATGGCCACCATGCGGCAGCCGCTGCACGAAATGGGGCGCCGCGCGGTCGAGCTGCTGGTGGAGCGCATCGACGCGATGCGCCGCAACAAGCCCCTGCCCGCCCCCGGCCACCTGGTGCTGCCGACCGAGCTCGTCGCCGGCGTCACGCTGGGGGCGCCGCGACGCGCCCGCCTGGTGATCTCCTGACGCGCGCTTGACGGACGCCTGAGGTCGCGCCTCGTCACCGTGCCCCGCGCTGGGGCGTCGCACCGTCCCGGTGAGGTCTTTCCCCTAGATAGTTCATTCAATACACAAACTAACATCGCGTCGCCTTGATTTAGCGGAATATCACGCGCCCCCAACAGGGCCGTAACCAGATTCCATCAAGCTCGCGCCCGGAGGAGACAACCGGCCGGGCCCGTTGCTGAAAGGTCGACCGATGAGATTGCGATCCTCCCCCCTGCTGCTGGCCCTGGCGGCCGCCGGCGTGTCCACCGCCATGGCGCAGACCTGCACGCCGACGCCGATCAAGCCCTTCGTGAATGTCGGCGGCAACTGGTCGGCGACGGCCTCGGCCACGCTCAAGACCGGCAGCTCGGCCGTGCTGGGTCCGCAGCCGGTCTCGGGCGGCAGCTGGAGCTGGAGCGGCTGTGGCACCGTCGGCGCCTCCCGCGAGCAGACCATTCAGCCCGCCGCGGCCTGCACCGCCACGGCCACCTACACCAACGCCTGCGGCGCCAAGAGCCAGCAGGCGTTCTCGATCAAGGTCGGCACCTGGGCCAGCGCCAAGTTCGGCGGCGGCGGTTATGTCACCGGCCTGGTCTTCCATCCGAGCGCCCGGGACCTGCTCTACGCGCGCACCGACGTCGGCGGCGCCTACCGCTGGGACGCCGGCTCGTCGTCCTGGATCCCGATCAACGACGGCTTCACCGCGGCCGAGGGCTTCCATCACGGCGTTGAAAGCATCGCCCTGGACCCCACCAACGACCAGCGCGTCTACATGGTCACCGGCATGTCGGCCTCGGCGGACGCGACCGCGCGGCTGTACATCTCCAACAACCGCGGCGGCAGCTGGGCCTTCTTCAACCTGCCGTTCTCGGCGGGCGGCAACAACAACGGCCGGGCGATCGGCGAGCGCTTGTCGGTCGACCCCAACAATCCGTCGATCCTCTTCTACGGTTCGCGCACGGCGGGCCTGTGGAGGAGCGTGAACTCCGGCCGCACCTGGGCCCAGGTGAGCGGGCTGTCGTCGACGAAGCTGACCGCCGACCAGATCAACAATCTGGGCGGCCAGGTCATGGGCGTCGAGCACCTGGTGTTCGACACCTCGACCAAGGGCAGCGGCTCGCCGACGCGGACCCTGTGGGCCGCCATCGCGCCGGACTACGTCAACGCGGCCGGCCTGGGGTCCAACCTCTACAAGTCGGTCGACGGCGGCGCCACCTGGACGCCGGTCGCGACGCCGGTGTCGGGCTTCCACATCCCGCACATCGTGCGCACCGCCGACGGCGCGCTGTACCTGCTCTTCACCAAGGGCGCCGGCCCGGGCGACGCCGGCCCCGCGCGGCTCTACAGGTTCGACGCCAGCAACGGCAACACCTGGACGCTGCTCAACAGCAACGATGGCGCCGGCTACGGCGGCCTGTCGGTCCTCGGCACCGGCGCCACGGCACGCATCGCGCTGGGCGTGAGCGGCACCTGGGGCAACTACAGCGGCCAGCAGGTGGTGCAGCTGTCCGACGACGGCGGCCGCAACTGGCGCGAGATCGCGGCCACCATGCCGCACACACCGGCCAGCGACGGTTTCTCCGGCTGGATCGACGACGTGGAGATCGATCCCTTCAACCGCGATCGCGTGCTGCATGTCTTCGGCGGCGGCATCTGGGAGACGCGCAACGCGTCCTCGTCGACGCCGAGCTGGAACTTCGCGGTCAACGGCCTGGAGGAGACCTGCACGCTGAGCCTGGCCACGCCGCCGGCGGGCGCCTCCTACACCTTCATCAACAACTCGGGCGACGTCGGCACCTGGATCCACACCGACCTCGGCACGACGCCGACGCTGAGCCCCTACAAGCAGTGGAGCAACGGCAACTCCGCCGACATGGCCTGGTCCGACCCCAACTACATCGCCAACGCCAACGTCACCAGCACCGCGAGCGGCCATGTCGGCACCGGCTACTGGTCCGGCGACGGCGGCCGCAGCTGGGCCGCCTTCGCCCGTCTGCCGGCAGGCGCCGCGGCCAACATCAACCAGGCGTCCAACCTGGCCGTGCCGGCGCGCAACCGCGTCGTCTGGGCGCCGGCCGATTCGGTGCCCTCCTACACCACCGACAACGGCAACAGCTGGACGGCCACCAACCTGCCGGCGCTCACCGTCGTCAACGGCGTGCCGCGCAGCTATCGCCTGGTGGCCGACCGCAGGAACGCCAACAAGGTCTATGCCTACGACTCGGGCGGCGCCTGGTGGACCTACACCCCGGCCAAGGTCTACGTCTCGACGGACGGCGGCCGGAGCTTCGCGCTGAGCCAGGGCTCGGTGGCCGCCAACATGCGCTTCGCGCCGTGGGGCGCGTCGTCGATGGCGGTGAACCCGAACGCCGAAGGCGACCTGTGGGTGGCCGACGGCCTGGCCGTCTACCACTCGTTGGATTCGGGCGCGAACTGGACCAAGGTGGCGCGTTCGCGCCGATCTGGGGCGGCCGGCAGGACTGGCTCGGCCCCGAAGTGGCGGGCGCGAGCATCGTCGCGCTGGGCAAGGCCAAGCCGGGCTCGAGCTACTCGGCGGCCGTCTACGTGGTGGGCGTGATCAACGGCGTGTGGGGCGTCTGGCGCTCGGACGATGCCGGCGCCACCTGGGTACGCCACAACGACGACGCCCACCAGTACGCCGGCCTCGGCGTGATGGCGGCCGACCAAGGCCTCTACGGACGGATCTACGCCGGCGGCAGCTGCCGCGGCGTGGTGTACAGCAACTGACCAACGGGCCCGGCGACGGGCCCCTTCCCTTTCTCCGCATGAAGATCATCCACCCCCATCGCCGCGGCCGTCCTGGCCCTGGGCGCGTCCGGTGCCCAGGCGGCGGACGCCCTGCTCTCGTCGCCCGACGGGCGCATCACGCTGCGCATCGCCGACGACGGCAGCCGCTTCAGCATCAGCCGCAAGGGCGAGACGGTCATCGCCGACTCGCCGCTGGGACTGGCGCTCGATGGCCAGCCGCCGCTCGGCGCGCTGACGCTGGAGTCGCGCCAGGACACGCGGGAGGACCGCGTCATCCCGCTCGTCGCCACCAAGGCGGCCACGGCGCGCGACCACTACCTCGGCACGACGCTGACCTTCCGGGAAGCGGGCGGCGGACGGCGCCTCTTCATCGACGCGCGCGCCTATGACGAGGGCGTGGCCTTCCGCTACCGGCTCGAGGGCCAGGGCCCGGTGCGGCTGAAGGAGGAGCGCACGGCCTTCGTGCCGGCCGGCGATCCGGCTTGCCTCGTCACCCCGGTGGAAGGCGCGCATGAACTGCCCTTCGAGCGGCTGCGGATCTCCGAGCTCAAGCGCGATGCGGGTTACGACGTGCCGGTGGTCTGCGCCACGCCCTCGGGCCGCACGCATTACGCCATCACGCAGGCGCACCTGGAGGGCTACACCGGCGCCTCGCTGTGGCGCGACGGCCCCGCGCTGCGCGTGCGCCTGTCCGGCGTGCCCAAGCGCGAGGGGCGGCCTATGTCTCCAGCGCCGGCCTGACGACCGCGTGGCGTGCCGTCATGATGGCGGACCGCGCCGGCCAGCTGATCGAGTCGCAGCTGGTGGGCAACCTCAACCCGCCGCCGCGGGGCGACTTCAGCTGGGTCAAGGCCGGCAAGACCTCGTGGGACTGGTGGTCCGGGCCGCTCGAGGGCGTGAAGCCCGACCTGGCTGCCTACAAGCGCTTCATCGACTTCGCGGCGGAATCGGGCTTCCCCTACCACCTGATGGACGCTGGCTGGGCCTTCGGCACCGGGCCGTGCTGCGATCCGCTGCCCACCACCGACATCACCCGCGCGCCGACGGCATCGACATGCCGGCCCTGGTGCGCTACGCCGCCGACAAGGCCGTGGGCCTGCTGCTGTGGGTGCACTGGGAGCACCTGGCGCCGCGGATGGACGAGGTGCTGGACACCTACGCGCGCTGGGGCATCAAGGGCATCAAGGTCGACTTCATGAACCGGGACGACCAGGACATGGTCGCCTTCTACCAGCGCGTGGCCGAAGCCACCGCCAAACGCCATCTGCTGCTGGACCTGCACGGCGCCTACGTGCCCGCCGGGCTGCAGCGGACCTATCCCAACTTCATCACCCAGGAAGGCGTGCTGGGCGCGGAGTGGAACAAGATGGACCGGCGCATCACGCCGCGGCACAACCTGATGCTGCCCTACACCCGGATGCTGGCCGGCCCGATGGACTACACGCCCGGCGGCTTCCGCAACGCCACGCCGGGGGACTTCGAGGTGCGCGCCTCGATGCCGCTGACGCAGACGACCCGCGGTCAGGCGCTGGCCATGTACGTGGTCTACGACAGCCCGCTGCAGATGGTCTCCGACGACCCGTCCAACTACCGCGGCGAGACCGGCTTCGACTTCGTGCGCCGCGTGCCGGCGGCCTGGGACGAGACCCGCTTCCTCGCCGGCGAGCCCGGCGAGGACATCGTGCTGGCGCGGCGCAGCGGCAAGGCCTGGTACCTCGGCGCGATGACGTCGGAACGCGCCCGCACTGAAAAGGTCCCGCTCCGCTTCCTGCCACCCGGCCGGTGGCGCGCGACGATCTGGCAGGACGGCGAGGTCGTGCGCGAGGTCCGTCGCAGCACGCGCAGCGTGACGAACGCCGATGTGCGTGATCCTGGAGCCGGCGCCGTGAGGACGCGCGCGTTCACGCCCGCCCACGCCAAGGAGGACGCACTGACATGAGACGCCGCGATGTGTTCGGGCTGATGGCGCTGGCCTCGGCCGGCCCGCTGGCTACCGCAGCGAGTGCCGCCAGTGCCGCGACGAACGCGGCGCTGCTGCCCTCCGCGCTCGATGCCGCGGGGCAGTTGCGCGCGCTGCCAATGGACGGGCCGGCGGACGGCTTCCACTGGCGGCGTGTCGCGGAGGGTGTGCAGTTCCGCGTCGACAGCCTGACCAAGGCCGTGCTGTTCTACGGCCCGGGCCTGGTACGGATCACCGCGCACCTAGGCGCGGCGCATACCGCGCAGCCCAGCCTGGTGGTCGTGGCCAAGCCCAGGCCCGTGGCCCTCGAGGTCCGCGAGGAGGCGGACACGCTGCGCGTGGTCGCGCCCGGCGTGCAGGTCCTCGTGGACAAGCACAGTGGCGCGCTGACCTTCCTCGACGGCGCGGGCCGCCTGCTGACCCGGGAGCGCGAGCGCGCGCCCACCGAGCTGCAGCAGGTCGAGATCGCCGGCAGTCGCAGCTATGCGCTCGCCCAGCACTTCAGCCTCACGCCGGACGAGTCGCTGTACGGCCTGGGCCAGTACAACGAGCCCTACATGGACTACCGCGGCCGCGAGGTCCTGATGGTGCAGACCAACATCGGCATCGTCGTGCCGTTCATGGTGTCGACGCGCCGCTGGGGCCTGCTGTGGGACGTCTACTCGAAGATGAGCTTCAGCGACCGGCCGCAGGGCGCGACCTTCCGCGCGGAGAGCGCGCCCGCCGGGGCTGATTACTACCTCGTGGCCGGCACCGACATGGACGGCGTGATCGCCGGTTACCGGCAGCTGACCGGCGCCGCGCCGATGTTCCCCAAGTCCGCGTTCGGGCTCTTCATGAGCAAGGAGCGCTACCAGACCCAGCAGCAGCTGCTGGACGTGGTGCGGCACTTCCGCGCGGACGGCTTCCCGCTCGACACCATCGTTCAGGACTGGCAGTACTGGGGCGGCGAGAAGGACGGCGTCTGGGACGGCAAGTGGAGCGGCATGGTCTGGGACCGCGAGCGCTTCCCCGATCCCGCCGCGATGACGCGCGAGCTGCACGGGCCGCTGCACACGCGGCTGATGGTGTCGATCTGGCCGTCGGTGGGCAACGACACGGCGCTGGCCCGTGAGCTCGACGCGCAGCACCTGCGCTTCGAGCCACTGCACTGGATCTCCAAGCGCGCGCGGATCTACGACGCCTTCAGCCCCGCCGGGCGGCGCATCTACTTCAAGCACGTCAAGCAGGGCCTGCTGGACGTCGGCGTGGACGCGCTGTGGATGGACGGCACCGAGGTCGAGGTCGGCGGCGCGGCGCACGATCCGGCCGAGGTCGAGGCCGACATCAAGCGCCTGGGCCGCAACGCGATGGGCGACTTCACGCGCTACCTGAACGTCTACAGCCTGCTGACCACCCGTGGCGTCTACGAAGGCCAGCGCGCCGCGGGCCCCTCGGGCCGGCGCGTGTTCACGCTGACGCGCTCGGCCTGGGCCGGCCAGCAGCGCTACGCCGCCCTGCCCTGGTCCGGCGACACCGAATCCAGCTGGGCCTCGCTGCGCGCGCAGATCGCCGGCGGGCTGAACGTCGCGATGGCCGGCCTGCCCTACTGGTCGCAGGACACCGGCGGCTTCTTCGTGAACTTCGCCGACGGCGAGCGCAATCCCGCCTGGCGCGAGCTCTACGCGCGCTGGAACCAGTTCGGCATCTTCAATCCGATCTACCGCATCCACGGCACCTCGGTCGAGCGCGAGCCCTACCTGTTCAAGACCCTGGACCCGGCGGTGTACGGCTCGCTGCGCCGCGCCGCCGAGCTGCGCTACCAGCTGCTGCCCTACCTCTACAGCCTGGCCTGGCGCGCCACGCAGGAGGGCACCCTGATGATGCGCGGCCTGGCGATGGACTTCCCGGACCAGGCCGCGCTGCGCAAGGTGGACGACACCTACATGTTCGGCCCGGCCTTCCTGGTGCAGCCGATCACGCGGCCGATGTTCCATGCGGTGCTGCCGCCGCCCGCGACCGTGCCGGCCGCGCAGCTGCGCACCCCGGACGGCCAGGGCGGCCTGCTGCTCGAGTACTTCGACGGCATGGATTACGAGAAGCCGGCGAGCCGCACCGTCGACACGGTGATCGAGCATCGCTGGCCCGATCCCCCGCTGGGCAGCGTGCCACCGGGCCTCAGCAGCCTGATGCGTTTCTCCGCGCGCTGGACCGGCGAGCTCATCGCCGCCGAAAGCGGTGATCACGAGATCGGCCTGGAGGGCGACGACGGCTTCCGCTTGTGGCTGGACGACAAACTGGTCGTCGACGACTGGAACCTCGGCCCTCCGCGCTTCAAGGGCCATCGCCTGACGCTGCGCGCCGGCCAGCGCCTGAAGCTGCGCATCGACTACTTCCAGGAGACGCGCGGCCGCTTGCTGCGCCTGGCCTGGCGCACGCCGACCCAGGCGCGCGAGCTGGTCGAGATGCAGGGCCGGCTGGACCGCCGGCAGGAAACCCTGTTGCCGCAGGGCAGCGACTGGACCGACTTCTGGACCGGCCAGCGCCACGCCGGCGGCGGCCGCGTCGCGCGCGACTACGCGCTGGACGAGTTCCCGCTCTTCGTGCGCGCCGGCGCCATCGTGCCCCTGGGGCCGGTGGTCGAGCACACCGCCCAGGACGCCGGCGCGCCGTGGGAGATCCGCGTCTATCCCGGCGCCGACGGCCGCTTCGTCCTGTACGAGGACGACGGCGAGACCTACCGCTACGAGCGCGGCGAGCGCGCCACCGTCGCGCTGCGCTGGGACGATGCCCGCCGCACGCTGCACATCGGCGCACGTCAGGGGCGCTTCCCCGGCCTGGTGACGCATCGCACGCTGCGCGTGCGCGTCATGGCCACCCCCGACCGGGTCGAGCAGACCCGCTCCGTGCAGTACCAGGGCCGGGCCCTGGCCCTGTCCTTCGACTCCCGCACCGACTCCCCTTCCTCCCGTCCATGAAGCAGACCGTCCTTCCCCTGATCCTGGCCTTGCTGGCCGCCACCGCCCAGGCCGAGGTGCGCCTGTCCGAGGTCTTCGGCGAGCACATGGTGCTGCAGCGCGACCGCCCCTTGCGCCTCTGGGGCCAGGCCACGCCCGGCCAGTCGCTGACCGTGACGCTGGGCGGCCGCGAGGCCACCACTCGCGTCGGTGCCGATGGCCGCTGGCGCGTGCAGCTGGATCCGCTGCCGGCCGGCGGTCCGCACCGGCTGCAGGTGACCGGCGACCAGACCGTCACGCTGGAGGACGTCCTGATCGGCGACGTCTGGCTGCTGGGCGGCCAGTCCAACATGGAATGGCCGCTGGCGCAGACCGACACCGGCCCGCAGGAGGTGGCGTCGCCGCAGGATGCGCGACTGCGCCAGCTGCGGGTGCCGCTGCGTGCCAGCGTGCGACCGGAAGCGGAGATCGCGCCGGCGCCGTGGGTGGTCGCCGAGCCGGGACGCGTGGGCGAGTTCAGCGCGGTCGGCTACCACTTCGCCCGCCGCATGCAGGCGGTGCAAGGCATCCCGATCGGCCTCATCGCCACCGCCTGGGGCGGTCCATGCTGGAGACCTGGATGAGCCGTGGCGCCGCCCTGCGCGACCCGGACCTGGCGCCGACGGTGCGGGCGCTGCCCGTGGACAACGCCGCCTTCAGCGCCGTGCTGGGGCAACAGCTGCAGCGGCGGGTGGCAGCCTGGCAGCCCGGCCTGTCGCTCGCGGGGGTGGATGCCTCCGGCTGGAACGCGGCGAGCGACATCGACGCCAAGTGGCCCACGCTGCAGGCGCCGGGCGCGTGGGAAGCCAGGGCCTGGCCGATGTCGACGGCGTCGTGTGGATGCGCAAGCGCGTCGAGCTGACCGCGGCGCAGGCGGCCGGCGCGGCCGAGCTGCATCTGGCCAAGGTCGACGACTGCGACGAGGTCTGGATCAACGGCCAGCGCATCGGCGGCCAGTGCGGCTGGGAGCTGTCCCGCCGTTATGCCGTGCCCGCCGGGACGCTGCGCGCGGGCGCCAACTGGATCGCCGTGCGCGTGACCGACACCGGCGGCGGTGGCGGCATCTACG
>NZ_VOSR01000312.1:0-7207 GCF_007997345.1 Mitsuaria sp. TWR114 | reverse complement strand
GAACAGGCTCAGCGCCAGCGCCCGCGAGGGGCGCGCCAGGGGCGGTCGGGACATGAGGAGCGGTCCTTGTGACAGGCGACGGCTGGCTCACTCATGTTGGCTGGCGGGGCTGGCGATTATTCCATCGCGTCGGCGGAGGTACGCAATCTCCCTGCGGCCGGCGTGTCGTGCCCGGAAGTCGACGTCGTCACGGGCCTTCGGGCTTTACCGCCCGGGGCCTCGGGGCCGCGTGGCGCCCTTACCAGGGCTGCGCCGCCGGCGTGCCCTGGTGGTAGCGCATCTGCCAGCCGTCGGCGGTCTTCAGCCACAGCGAGGACCGCAGCGTGTGGTGGACCAGCGTCCCGTCCTCCTGGCGATGCGCCGAGCGGTAGGTCAGCAGCGCGGCCTCCGGCGAGATCGGCGCGAGGCGGAAGTCGTCGGGCACGACCTTGGGCGGCTCATGGTCGTCGGCCAGCCACGCGATGATCGTCGGCCGGTCGTACTGGCGACCGGAGCGGCCGACCTCGTGGAAGTCGGGATGCAGCAGCTGCGAGAGCCGCTCGGCGCTGCAGCGCACGCCGGGGTGGTGCAACTCGACCTCCAGCGCGCGGAGGGTGTCGAGCAGGGAACGGTCGGTCTCGGGCATGGGCGTCAGGCGGGATGCGGAGAGGCGAGGATACCGGCCGCCGCCAGGACAGCTATTCGAAAGCGATGCCACAATGCGCCGCGAGCCGGCTCGCTAGGGCATGGAAGTCGCGATAGCAGTCCTGCACCGCCTGAACATGGGCACCGATCGCGCCATCCGAAGGCTTCAACAGGAACATGGGCTTGTGCGCGTCCATCGCCATCGGCATCAGGCTTCGATAGTGCTTGAGCAGCGCGAGGCGATAAGGATCCTGGTCCGCCGCGGGGGCGTCGATGACCTGCTCGTTCAGGACCGCTTCACGATAGACGGTGGGCACAGCCTCGATCCACCGCTGATAGGCCTTGACGGGTCTGCTGTCGCGAATGCTGTGCTGCATGACGACGTACCCCGCAGGTTGCATTTCTCCCGACGGGAGGTCCAGGTCGTCATCCAGATCCTCGGCCCGCGCCAATCGATCCTGCCATTCGCGCCGCCAGCAGCGCAGCGACGGGCCCAGGCTCTTCATGCCCTGAAGAGAGAACCAGTCCGGCGCAAGCGGCAGCACGATGTGTTCGGCCGCCAGCAATGCGGATCGGTTGATGGCGCCAAGGTTCGGGCCGACATCGATGAGGACCAGGTCTGCCTTGAACTCCATCGCGGCCGACCGGATCAGACGATGAAATGCCGTGACCACCCGGAAAGCGCCTTCTTCTCCGCCCAGACACTTGACCCAGCTCTCCGACAGCAGGTCCTCGAAGCGCGAGAGGGCCAGTTCGCCGGGAAGCAGGCCGAGGTTCTTCTGCACTCGTTCGACGTGCGGTTGAGCGATGTCCCCTTTGCGCGCGATCAACGGACGCAAGGCCGAGAAGATCGTCCGATCACGCGCATCGTTCCAAAGGTCCAGCAACGCGTCGTCCTCGAGGAACATCGAGGTCAGCTTGGCTTGAGGATCCAGATCCGCGACGAGCGTGCGCACGCCTGCCTGGGAAAACATCCACGCCAGATGGAAGGCCAGCGAAGTCTTTCCCACGCCGCCCATGTGGTTGAAGAACGCGATCGTCTTCATGGGATTCGCTTCCGCAAGACGGCCAGGACGATGTTGTCCTCGATCTGGAACTCCAACGGGGGATTGCCATTGCGCTTCAAGGCGTCCTGCGCCCTCAGGATGCCGTAACCGAAGCGGTTCACATAACCGAGGGCCTTCATGGCCTCGGCGAGGATCGGATTCCGATAGCTGTTGCGCCGGCTCAGCGTATCGGGCGTCACTTCGCCGAAGAGCCCGCCCGGACTCTGAATCTCGATTCGATCCTCAAACCAGTAGAACCGGATCGGCGTATTCGACTGGTAGTCGCGATGCATGACGGCATTCATCAGCACCTCCCGGATCGCGATCTCGGGATAGTCGTGCCGCAATTCCTCCCGAAGGGCCGAGACCTTGTCCTGCGAGACGCCATTGCCGGACCTGACGCGACTGTCGAGTTCCCGAAGGACGCTGAGGAGGTCGCCCGATATCTCCTGCTGGTCGATGGGCGCCTCGGTCAACGCGACGCCCGGCATCTGCAGGAACTGGATATAGGCCCCGGGCAGGAAGAAGCGAGGGTTCTTGCCGAAAAGAAGAATGCCTGCCGTTGTCGCGCATCCCCGTTGGTCGTCGAAGAACCTCAGCGAAGCCAGCTGCTGCTGCAGCGACCGGTGGTTGGCTTCAATGACGTCCGCGGCGACCACGCCTGCCCGGTAACTGGCGAAGAGGGGCAGCGACAGTTCCTCGATCGTCGCTTCGGGAATGGGCTGGGCGTCGAAGGTGCGCGCGATCGCGATGCGCCTCTCGGTGAGGCGCCGTTCGTCCTGTTCGTTGGCGATGCCGCGTCGGGGACCGATGCGCACGTAGACCTGTCCCTTGTAGCGCACAGGTGGCAGGTGGGAGGGCTGCACTTCCACCACCGCCACGTCGCCTCCCGCCAAGGCCACCTTCCCGACCGTCAACGACGGCAGCGGCTGGATGTTGCCGTCCGATCGCAGCGCCGCGAGGTTCTGCAGCAACTGATCCGTGATCTCGATTCCCGCCGGAGAGCCATCCTGGTCATTGGCGCCCACGATGAGATAGCCCGGCTGGCGGTGGTCGGCAAGATCGTTCGCGAAGGCGCAGACAGCCTCCGCGAACTTGTCGGTCTTGTTCGTCGAGATGGTGCGTTCCACGCGATCCGACTCAAGGTCGGCCAGGAGTGCAGCCAGTTCGTGTGAATTGAGCATCGGGGAATCGGCCGGGCAAGATGGCCGTCCTCATTGTGGCTCGATTCCGGCGTGGTTCGGCTTGCCGGCGGGCGGGCCAATGACCGCTCAGGCCCTGTCACTCACCCCCGCCGAGTCGAAGCTCGCCATCTCGCCGAGCAGGCGGCAGGCCGACGCCAGCAGCGGCCAGGCCAGCGCCGCGCCGGAGCCCTCGCCCAGGCGCAGGCCCAGGTCCAGCAGCGGCTCGGCCTGCAGCGTGTCCAGCATCAGCCGATGGCCCTGCTCGTTGGAGCGGTGCGCGAAGACGCAGCGCTCCAGCACCGCCGGCTGCAGCGCCGAGGCCACCAGCACCGCCGCGCCGGTGATGAAGCCGTCCACCACGATCACCCGGCGCTCCTGCGCCGCCTGCAGCACCGCGCCGACCATCATCGCGATCTCCAGCCCGCCCAGCGCGGCCAGCGCCGCCAGCGGCTCGGTCGCGCGCGGATGCCGGTCCAGCGCGCGCGTCAGCACCTCCAGCTTGTGGCGCAGCTGCGCGTCGTCCAGGCCCGTGCCGCGACCGACGCAGGCCGCCAGCGCATGCCCGCCCAGCCGCGACAGCAACAGCGCCGCCGACGAGGTGTTGCCGATGCCCATCTCGCCCAGCAGCAGCACATTGCCCGGGCGCTTCTGCAGCAGCGTCTTGCCCGCCGCGATCGCGGTGGCGCATTCGTCCATCGTCATCGCCGGGCCGTCCAGCATGTCGCGGCTGCCCATGCCGATCTTGGCGATCAGCAGGCCGGCCGGGGCTCGAAGACATGGCGCACGCCGGCATCGACGATGCTCAGCTGCAGCCCGTGCTGGCGCGCCAGCACCGACACCGCCGCGCCGCCCGCCAGGAAGTTCTCCACCATCTGCCAGGTCACGTCCGGCGGATAGGCCGAGACGCCGTGCGCCGCCAGCCCGTGGTCGGCCGCGAAGACCATCAGCTGTGGATCGAGCAGCCGCGGCTGCTCGGTGCCCAGGATCAGCCCCAGGCGCAGCATCAGCGCCTCCAGCCGGCCCAGCGAGCCCAGCGGCTTGGTCTTGCGGTCGATGCGGTGGCGCAGCGCCGCGGCCAGCGCGTCGTCGTGCAGCGAAGGGATCGCGGGGATCAGGTCTTGCGTGGTCATGCGGACTTCTTGTGACGTCAAGGAAGAGGGGTGCGTCGCTCAGCGTGAGGCCGCGGGCGGCGGCGTCGACGGGAGCGACGAGGGCGATGAGGCGGGAGGCGTCGACGACAGCAGCCCCGCCAGCGCGCCGGGTTCGAAGTGGCGATCGACGTAGTCGGCCAGCTCGTCGAAGACGCGGTCGAGCGGGCGGACCGGCCGGTCGAACAGCGCGGCCAGGACCCGCTCGTCCTCGAAGAGGCCGTGCAGGTAATGGCCGAGCACCGGCCCGTGCTGCCAGCCGACCGGTTCGCCGAGCTCGTCGAACAGCACTGGCCGCGCCTCGGGCAGGGCGGGGTGTTGCGCGGTGCGGCCGTGATGGATCTCGTAGCCGCGCGCCGGCTGTCCGCCGAGCGCCGACCACGGCGCGGCCAACTCGGGCGCGAAGCGGCAGCGGCTCTCGCGCAGCAGCTCGCCGAACTGGGCGCGCGCCAAGCGCACCGCGAGGTGCCAGGTCAGCGCGGCGACGAAGATCATCAGCGCCGCGCCCGCCATCACGGCGGTCAGCACCAGGCCGGGTCCCGACGGCTCGAGGTTCAACGCCAGCAGCAGGAGCAGGGCCACGACCGCCAGCCCCAAGGCCAGCGCGGCACCCTTCCATGGCCGACGACGAGCGGCGGCGTCCCCCAACCTGTTCATGCGGGCCATTGTATGTAGGCCTCACCAGCCACTCACCGAGGATTCACCAGCGCACCATCCCGGCGCGGAGGCGCCGGCGCCACACCGGACCCGGGACTTACCCCGAGCGACAGCCCCAAGAACACCAGAATTGACGGCTTTTTCCCACGACTCCATCCTCCTGGTGAACGACAATGGCCCGCAACTCCGCGTGGAACGTCCATGCGGCGCCATGATCAGAAGATGTCACCGGACCACGCCACGACCATGCCCTCCGGACTCAGCCCGAACCCGCCGTGCTGGACGACCAGGCCCTCGCCCGTCTGCGCGAGTTGGACCCGGAGGGCGTGAACCATCTGCTGGAGCGTGTCGTGGCCGCCTTCCTGAAATCGCTGGACCAGCAGGAGCAGGTGCTCGCGCAGGGCCGCGACGCGCCGCGCGACCTCAACGGCCTGCGCCACGTGGCGCACACGCTGAAATCCGCCGCGGCCAGCCTGGGCGCCGCGGTGCTGTCCCAGCGCTGCGCCGAGATCGAAGGCCTGGCCCGCGCCGGGCACGAGGACGGCCTGGCCGACCTGATCGGCATCGCCCTGGACGACATCGCCGCCGCCCGGCTGGCGATGCAGCAACTGGTGCAAGCCCAGCGATGAGCCGCGTCGTGAAGGAAGGCGAACTGATCGAACGGCCACGCGTCCTGCTGGTCGACGACGACCCGGTCAACCTGATGCTGATCGAGGCCGCGCTGCAGGAGCATGGCTTCGAGGTCACCGCGCTGACCGGCGGCCAGCAGGCGCTGCAGCTGGTGACCCAGTGGACGCCCGAGCTCATCGTGCTGGACGCGCTGATGCCCGACCTGGACGGCTTCGAGACCTGCGAGCGTCTGCGCGCCCTGCCCGGCTTCGAGAACGCGCCGATCCTGATGCTGACCGGCCTCGACGACGAGGCCTCGATCAACCGCGCCTACCAGGCCGGCGCGACCGACTTCTTCGTCAAGTCCACGCAGTGGCGGCTGCTGGCCGGCCGGCTGCGCTACATGCTGCGCAGCTCGCGCACCCGCCAGGAACTGGAGCGCAGCAAGTCCAAGCTGGCGCGCGCGCAGGACCTGGCCCGCATGGGCAGCTTCGAATGGCAGACCGGCCACGGCTTCAAGCTGGCCAACGAGGCGCTGCGCGTCTTCGGCCGCGGGCCGGCCGATCCGCTGGACTTCATCGGCGTGATGCGCATGGTGCCGCGCGAGGAGCGGCTGCTGTTCATGCGGCTGCTGCGCGATGTCGTCGCCCACAACTCGGTGCTGGTGACCGACCTGCCCTTCACGCTGCTGGACGGCCGCAAGCGCGTCATCCACATCGAGGCCGAGCCCGAGTTCAACGAGCACGGCAACGCCTGCGGCTACACCGGCGTCATCCAGGACGTGACCGACCGCCGCATGGCGGAGGACCGCATCCGCGAGCTGGCCAACTTCGACGCGCTCACCGGCCTGCCCAACCGCCGCCAGCTGATGTGGCGCGCCGAGCGCGCCATCGAGGCCGGCCGACGCATGGGCCATGAGGTCGGCCTGCTGCTGATCGACCTGGACCGCTTCAAGGTCATCAACGACACGCTGGGCCACGCCGCCGGCGACGACCTGCTGATGGAAGTCGGCCGCCGCCTGCGCTCCTGCGTGCGCCACAGCGACCAGGTCATGGAAGGCATGCTGGAGTCGGTCGGCACCCGCTCGCACCGCACGCTGGAGGCGGTCGGCCGCCTGGGCGGCGACGAGTTCGTGGCGCTGCTGCCCGAGGTCGGCGACGAGGGCGATGCCGAGCGCGTCGCCGACCGGGTGCTGGACGCGCTGCGCGAGCCGATCTTCATCGCCGGCCAGGAGTGCTTCGTGACCGCGTCGGTCGGCATCGCGCTCTACCCGCGCGACGGCCTGACCATGGCCGACCTGCTGCGCAACGCCGACGTGGCCATGTACGCGGTCAAGAACCAGGGCCGCAATGCGTCGGCGCTGTATTCGCCGATGCTGGCGGGCCGCGGTCGCGAGAAGCTGGAGCTCGAATCCGCGCTGCACAAGGCGATCGAGCGCGACGAGCTGGTGCTGCACTACCAGCCCAAGATCGACGTGCGCACCGCCCGCATGGTCGCGCCGAGGCGCTGATGCGCTGGCGCCGCGGCAACCAGCTGGTGCCGCCCGGCGAGTTCATCCCGCTGGCCGAGGAAACCGGCCTGATCGTGCCGCTGTCCGAGTGGGCGCTGCGCGAGGCCGCGCGCCAGGCCAAGGTCTGGCAGCTGAATTTCGGCTTCAGCGAATCGATCGCGGTGAACCTGCCCAACCGGCTGTTCGAGCGCTCGGACCTGGTCGAGCACATCCATCAGTTCGTCAGCCAGTGGGGCGTGCCGCACCGCGCGATCCAGCTCGAGATCACCGAGACCGGCCTGATGAAGGACCTGCAGAGCGTCATCCCGTCGCTGCACCGGCTCAACGAGGTCGGCGTCGAGATCTCGATCGACGACTTCGGCACCGGCTACTCCTCGCTGGCCTACCTGACGACGCTGCCGATCTCGGAAGTGAAGATCGACCGCAGCT
>NZ_VOSR01000311.1:0-2350 GCF_007997345.1 Mitsuaria sp. TWR114 | reverse complement strand
GAAGGTGCTGGTGATCGCGCCGATCGACGGCTCGGCGCTGTCGCCGGTGCTGCAGAAGGCCGCCGACCGCGGCATCAAGGTCGTCGCCTACGACCGGCTCATCAAGGGCACGAAGAACGTCGACTACTACGTCACCTTCGACAACTTCCAGGTCGGCGTGATGCAGGGCCAGAGCCTGATCGACAAGCTGGGCCTGGCCCAGGGCAAGGGACCGTTCAACATCGAGCTCTTCGGCGGCTCGCCGGACGACAACAACGCCACCTTCTTCTACGACGGCGCGATGTCGGTGCTCAAGCCCTACATCGACAGCGGCAAGCTGGTCGTGCGCAGCAAGCAGCTGGGCATGGCCAAGGTCGGCACGCTGCGCTGGGATGCCGCCACTGCGCAGGCCCGCATGGACAACCTGCTGTCCGCGTTCTACGGCAAGGACAAGCTGCATGCCGTGCTGTCGCCGTATGACGGCATCAGCATCGGCATCCTGTCCTCGCTGAAGGGCGCCGGCTACTGCACCGCCAAGCAGCCGTGCCCGGTCGTTTCGGGCCAGGACGCTGAGCTGCCGTCGGTCAAGTCCATCCTCAAGCACGAGCAGGCCAGCACCGTGTTCAAGGACACGCGCCAGCTCGCGCAGGCGGCGGCGACCGTCAGCGACGAGATGCTGGCCGGCAAGACGCCCGCCGCGGTCAACGACACCAAGACCTACAACAACGGCGTGAAGGTCGTGCCCAGCGTGCTGCTCAAGCCGGTCTCGGTCGACGCGGCCAACGTGAAGCCGGTGCTGGTCGACAGCGGCTACTACAAGGACACGCAACTGCGCTGAGCGGCGCGGTCATCGGTCCATGAACGCGACAACCCACGACAGCGCGGCCCCGGCCCCGCTGCTGGCGCTGCGCGGCATTACCAAGCGGTTCCCCGGCGTCGCGGCGCTGGAGGACGTGCGGTTGTCCGTGCGCGCCGGCGAGATCCATGCGCTCTGCGGCGAGAACGGCGCCGGCAAGTCGACGCTGATGAAGGTGGTGTCGGGTGTCTACCCGCACCCCGACCATGGCGGCGATTACGGCGGCGAGCTCTGCTTCGACGGTGAGGTGCGCCGCTTCGCCGGCATCGCCGACAGCGAGCGGCTGGGCATCATCATCATTCACCAGGAGCTGGCGCTGGTGCCGCAGCTCTCGATCGCGGAGAACCTGTTCCTCGGTCACGAGCCCGCGCGGCTGGGCGTCATCGACCGCATGGCGATGCACCAGCGCGCGGTCGAGCTGCTGGCGCGGGTGGGCCTGCGGGCCTCGCCACAGACGCCGGTCGGCGAGCTCGGCGTCGGGCAGCAACAGCTGGTGGAGATCGCCAAGGCGCTGGCCAAGGAAGTGCGGCTGCTCATCCTGGACGAGCCCACCGCCAGCCTGAACGACACCGACAGCGACGCGCTGCTGGACCTGCTGCTCGAGCTCAAGCGCCAGGGCATCGCGTCCATCCTGATCTCCCACAAGCTCAAGGAAGTGACGCGCGTCGCCGATGGCCTCACGGTGCTGCGCGACGGGCGCTCCATCCTCAGCCTGGACTGCGCCACCGACCCGATCTCCGAGGCGCGGATCATCCAGGCGATGGTCGGCCGCGACCTGTCCGAGCGCTACCCGCCGCGCACGCCGGCGATCGGTGAGCTGCTCTTCGAGTTGCGCGACTGGCGCGCGTTCCACCCGGTGCAGGCCGGGCGCGAGGTGGTCAAGGACGTCGACCTGACGGTGCGCCGCGGCGAGATCGTCGGCATCGCCGGGCTGATGGGCGCGGGCCGGACCGAGCTCGCGATGAGCGTGTTCGGCCGCAGCTATGGCCGGCGCATCAGCGGCAGTGCCTGGATGGACGGCCGCGAGGTCGATGTGTCCACGGTGCCCAAGGCGATTGCCGCCGGCCTGGCCTACGTGACCGAGGACCGCAAGTCGCTGGGCCTGCTGCTGGAGGAGTCGGTCGCGGTCAACACCTCGCTGGCGCACCTGGGCGGCGTGTCGCGCGGCGGCGTGCTGGACCGGGCGCGCGAGCATCAGGTCGCGCAGGACTTCCGGCGCCAGCTCGGCACCCGCTGCGCGGGCGTGGACCAGCGCGTCGTGCACCTGTCCGGCGGCAACCAGCAGAAGGTGGTGCTGGCCAAGTGGCTGTTCGCCGGGCCGCGGCTGCTGATCCTGGATGAGCCGACGCGCGGCATCGACGTCGGCGCGAAGTACGAGATCTACAGCCTGATCGCCGGCCTGGCGGCGCGCGGCTGCGGCATCCTGCTGATCTCCTCGGAGATGCCGGAGCTGCTGGGCCTGTGCGACCGGCTGTATGTGATGAACGAGGGGCGCATGGTGGCGGAGTTCCCGGC
>NZ_VOSR01000310.1:0-6429 GCF_007997345.1 Mitsuaria sp. TWR114 | reverse complement strand
CGGCAAGACGCTGATGACGCTGGCCGCCGGCCTGTCGCAGGTGCTCGACGAACGCCGCTACAGCGAGATCATCGTCACCCGCGTGACCGTGCCGGTCGGTGAGGACATCGGCTTCCTGCCGGGCACGGAAGAGGAAAAGATGGGCCCGTGGATGGGCGCGCTCGACGACAACCTGGAAGTGCTGGCGCGCGGCGACAGCACCGCCGGCGAGTGGGGTCGCGCGGCCACCAACGACCTGGTGCGCAGCAAGATCAAGATCAAGAGCCTGAACTTCATGCGCGGGCGTACCTTCCTCAACAAGTACGTGATCATCGACGAGGCCCAGAACCTGACGCCCAAGCAGATGAAGACGCTGATCACGCGCGCGGGTCCGGGCACCAAGATCGTCTGCCTGGGCAACCTGGCGCAGATCGACACGCCCTACCTCACCGAAGGCAGCTCCGGCCTGACCTTCGCGGTCGACAAGTTCAAGGGCTGGGCCCACAGCGGCCATGTGACGCTGGCCCGTGGCGAGCGCTCCAGACTCGCGGACTTCGCGTCCGAGGTGCTCTGAGCCTTGCCCTGCCCCATGACGACAAAGCCACCCCTCGGGGTGGCTTTTTCTTGCCCGCGAATCGGGGATGGAGGGCGCGCGATCAGTCCTCGGGCGTGAGCTTGGACCGCACGGTCTCCTCGGCCGCGCCCTCGTCGCGGCGCAGCTGGTGGAAGATGAACGCCGCCATCGCGGCCATCGCGCCCAGCGCCAGGTAGGTGCCGTGGAAGGCCGGCACGATGGCGCGCCCTCGGTGCGCGCCAGGCCGTGCGAGAACAGCAGCAGGAAGGCGCTGGAGGTCGCCACGCCCAGGCTCATCGACAGCTGCATCACCACCGCCAGCAGGCTGTTGCCCGCGCTGGCGGTGCGCTCGTCGAGGTCACCCAGCGTCAGCGTGTTCATCGCCGTGAACTGCATGCTGTTGACCATGCCGAACAGGCCCAGGTGGATCGCCAGCCAGACATGCCCCACGCCGCGCGGAATCAGCGCGAAGCTGGCGATCAGCACGCCCAGCAGCAGCGTGTTGACGATCAGCACGCGGCGGTAGCCGGCGCGCTTGATCAGGCGGATGGCCAGCGTCTTGGTGAACATCGCGCCCAGCACCGAGGGGATCATCGACAAGCCGGCCTCGCTGGGCGAGAAGCCCAGCCCCACCTGCAGGAACAGCGGCGTCAGGAAGGGCGTCGCGCCGCTGCCCAGCCGCGCGAACACATTGCCCAGCAGCCCGATGCGGAAGGTCGGCACGGCGAAGAGCGCGGGCGAGAACAGCGGCTCGTCGGCGCGCGTCGCATGCAGCCAGTAGGCCATCATGCAGGCCACGCCCGCCACCAGCATCACGAAGCACACGGCCACGTTGACCACATGCTCGCCGAAGCCCTGCAGCGCCAGCGACAACAGCATCAGCCCCACGCTGAACAGCCCGTAGCCGCCCCAGTCGAAGCGCCGGCCGAGCGGCCCCTTGATCTGCGGCATGTAGCGCCGGCAGGCCCAGGCGCCCGCCACGCCGACCGGCAGGTTGATCAGGAAGATCCAGTGCCAGCTGGCGTACTGGGTCAGCACGCCGCCCAGCGTCGGCCCCAGCAGCGGCCCCACCAGCCCCGGCAGGCTGATGAAGGTCATCACCGCGAGGAACTCGCCTTTCGGGAAGGCCCGCAGCACCACCAGCCGCCCCACCGGCACCAGCAGCGCGCCGCCGATGCCCTGCACCACCCGCGCCGCGACCAGCACGTGCAGGCTGGGCGACACCGCGCAGGCCAGCGAGCCCAGGCTGAACAGCCCGATCGCCCACAGGAACACCGTCCTCGTCCCGAAGCGGTCCGCCAGCCACCCCGAAGCGGGGATCAGCAAGGCCACCGTCAGCAGGTAGGCCACGACGGCGGATTGCATCCGCAGCGGGTCCTCGCCGAGGTCGCGGGCCATGCCGGGCAACGCGGTGTTGAGGATGGTCGTGTCCAGCGTCTGCATGAAGAACGCGAGCGCGACGACCCACGGCAGCCAGCGGCGCGTGGCGTCGTCAAGGACCGGTCGGCCGAGCGCGTCCAGCGGTGTCGTCGAGGTGGGAGGCATGGGCGGCATCCGGCAAGTATCGAACCGGGCCAGCGTAGGATGTGCGCCTATCGCGGCGCTCATCCGGCCGCCCACGACCCATGCGCTTCTACGTTTCCGATCTCGACGGCACCCTGCTCGATCCGCAGGCCCGGCTCTCCGACACCACCCGGGCCGGCCTGACCGAGCTGCTGGCCGAAGGCCTGGCCTTCACCGTCGCCAGCGCGCGGCACGTGGTCTCGATCGCCCGCATCCTCGAGGGGCTGCCGATCTCGCTGCCGGTCGTCTCGTCCAACGGCGCCTACATCAGCGACCTGCGCACCGGCCGCCATGAACTGGTCAACGCGATGGAGCCGGCGCTCGGCCAGGCGATCTTCGCGCTGGTGCGCCGCCACGGCCTGATGCCGTTCATCGCGACGCACGGCGTCAAGGGCGACCAGCTGTTCTGGCAGGAGGTCCAGAACGAGGGCCAGCAGCGCTTCGTCACCGAGCGCCAGCGCAACGCCGATCCGCGGCTGCGCCATGTGGACCGGCTGCAGGACCAGTTGGCGGATCCGCTGGTGACGCTGCTCGTCGTCGGCCGCGCGGAGCCCCTGGAGGCGCTGCAGGCCGAGATCCTCGCCACCTGCGGCGACCTGGTGACGACGCACCTGGCCGAGGACATCTACATGCCGGGCTGGCCCTGGCTGAACGTGCACGACCGCCGCGCCAGCAAGGACCAGGCGATCGCATCGCTGGCGCAGCGCTACGCGCTGCATGAGCGCGAGCTGGTGGTCTTCGGCGACCAGGTCAACGACCTGACGATGCTGCGATCAGCGCACCATGCGATCGCGGTGTCGAATGCCAGCGACGACGTGAAGCTGGCCGCCCACCGCATCATCGGTGCGCATCACGAGGACGCCGTGGTGCATTTCATCCGCGAGGACTGGCGCGCCCTGCTGGGCCGCTGACGGCGGCGGGGCTCGCATCGCGCGAACGGCGCGCCGGCGCCCTCGCCCTCAGCACGCCATCGAACGGCCGCTCTCGGGTTCAGCCGGCGCCCGCGACCAGCTCGCGGATCTGCTGCAGGGCGGCTGGATCGTCCAGCGTGATGAGGTCGCCCGGATCGCGCTGCTCGCACACCGCCTGGATCGCGCGCCGCAGCAGCTTGCCCGAGCGGGTCTTGGGCAGCAGCTGGACGAAGCGCACCCGCGACGGCCGCGCCACCGCGCCGAGCTGCTGGTCGACGCGCTTGAGGATCTCGCCCTCCAGGGCCAGCGCTGCCTGCGGCGTCGCGGCGCGCGCCGGGTCCTTCAGCACCGCGAAGGCCATCGCGACCTGGCCCTTGAGCGCATCGGCCACCCCGACCACCGCGACCTCGGCCACCGCCGGATGGCCGGCGATGCACTCCTCGATCTCGCGCGTGCCGAGGCGATGGCCTGCGACATTGATCACGTCGTCGCTGCGGCCGAGGATGAAGTAGTAGCCGTCCTCGTCGCGCAGCGCCCAGTCGAAGGTCGAGTAGACCTGCCGGCCGGGCACGCTCGACCAGTAGGTGCGCACGAAGCGCTCGTCGTCGCGCCAGACGGTCTGCATGCAGCCCGGCGGCAGCGGATACGCGATCGCGAGCAGGCCCTTCTGATTCGGCGCCTCCAGCACCGCGCCGGTCTGCTCGTCCAGCAGCTGCACGCGGTAGCCGGGCATCGGCACGCCCGGCGAGCCGAACTTCGGCGCCGCCGGCTCGACGCCGCGCGCCAGCGTCAGGATCGGCCAGCCGGTCTCGGTCTGCCAGTAGTTGTCGATGACGGGCTTGCCGATGGCGTCGGCGATCCAGCGCGCGGTGGGCTCGTCCAGCGGTTCCCCGGCCAGGAACAACGCCCGCAGCGAGGACAGGTCGTGCCGCGTCAGGCAGGCCGGGTCCTGTTTCTTGAGCACCCGCACCGCGGTGGGCGCGCTGAACATCACCGTCACCCGGTATTGCTCGACCAGCCGCCACCAGACCGCCGCGTCGGGGCTGACCGGCGTGCCCTCGTACATCAGCGTCGCCATGCCGGCGATCAGCGGTCCGTAGACGATGTAGCTGTGGCCGACGACCCAGCCGATGTCGCTGGTCGAGAAGAAGGTCTCGCCCGCGCGGCCGTCGTAGATCAGCGCCATGCTGGTGGCCAGCGCGACCGCATGGCCGCCGACATCGCGCTGCACGCCCTTGGGCCGCCCGGTCGTGCCGCTGGTGTAGAGCGTGTAGCTGATCGCGTCCGACGGCAGCCATTCGCAGGGCACGCGCGTGCCCCACAGGCGCTTTCGCAGCGCGGCGTGATCCAGGTCACGGTCCGCGACGCGCTCGAACGGGCTCAGGCCGCGGTCGATCATCAGCACCTTCGCCGGCTTGTGCGCGGCCAGGCGGATCGCCTCGTCCAGCAGCGGCTTGTAGGGCACGATGCGCCCGTTGCGGCTGCCGGCGTCGGCACTGACGATCAGCACCGGCTCGGCGTCGTCGATGCGGTTGGCCAGCGCATGACTCGCGAAGCCGCCGAACACCACAGAATGGACCGCGCCGAGGCGGGCGCAGGCCAGCATCGCGAACGCCGCCTCGGGAATCATCGGCAGGTAGATCAGCACCCGATCGCCGGCGCGCACGCCCTGCCCGGCCAGGATCGCGCCCATCACCTCGACCTCGGCCTGGAGCTCGGAGAAGGTGTAGACGCGCTCCTGCCCGACCTCGCTGGAGACCCAGATCAGCGCCGCGTCGCCCGGCCGCGTGGCGGCATGGCGATCGACCGCGTTGTGGCACAGGTTGGTCCGCCCGCCGACGAACCAGCGCGCGAAGGGCGGGTGGCTGGTGTCACAGACCTGGTCGAACGGGCGTTCCCAGTCGATGCGCCTGGCCTGCTCCGTCCAGAAGCCGTCCGGATCGTCGATCGAGCGCCGGTACATCGCCGCATAGCTGTCGGTCATCGGGGTCTCCTCATGTCGAATGCGCGACTTCCGCACGGATCCTCGCACCGCGAGCTTTGCTGAAACTTTCGTTCACAACGTTTGGCGGAGGGCCTGTGGTCCAATCCGGGTTTTTCCTGGGAAGGGTCTCGTGGCCACGCCCGGACTTTCCCTAGCCAGGCGCTGCCCCACGGGCATTCGCGCTTGACCGGTACGGAGATGGTGCCTAGTCTCCGCGCCCAACAACGATGAGAACTGTTCGTCCCTCCCGCTCGGCTCCCTCTCGCAATTCGCTCCAGCGCGCCATGGCCGCACTGGGGCTGATCTGCGTCCTGGCGAGCGGAAGTTGCTGGGCGCAACAGTCGACGTCGTCCACCACCGACAAGCCCAAGGCGCAAGCCAAGGCCGCGCCGGACAAGCCGGCCGCGAAGAAGAAGCCCGAAGCGAAGAGCGCGAAGACCGCCGCCAAGGCCTCGAAGGACACGAAGGCCGCCAAGCCGGTCGCGTCGAAGAACGGCGCCAAGGATCCCAAGGCCAAGGCCGAGGACGACAAGGCGTCGACCGCCTCCGAGGCTGTCACGGACAAGGCCATCGCGGCCAGGCCGGAGGCGAAGGTCGCGGAAAAGACCGCGGACAAAGCCGCAGAGAAGACTTCGGAGAAAACCGCGCCGGCCAGGTCCGAGGCGAAAACGCCGGACGCCAAGGCCGATGCCCGCGCCGAAGCCGGCGTCGACGGTCAGGCGCTCGACGAGGTGCGCAGTGGGTGCGGTCGAGTCACGCATGGCCTTGCACCACCGGGCCGTCGCCGTCGCTGTCGCCGCTGCCGCTGCCGCTACTCCCGCGACCGCTACTGCTGTTGCCGTTTCCGTTTCCGTTTCCGTTGCCGCGCGCGTGGCTGCTTTTTCATCGGGCGACAGCGGCAGGCACTCGATCACGCGGCAGGCCGCCTCGTCCGCGAGCGCCTGCGCCGATGCCGCGTCCGGCGACGCGACCCAGGCCATGCGCGCTTCCAGCCAGGCGGCATGCGCCTCCTCGAAGCGCTGCATCGGCGCCGCGTCCAGCCACAGGCAGCGCAGCGTCAGGTGAGCGGGGCAGCTGATGCGCAAGGTCTCCTCCGCGAAGTTCCGGAACGCCGGCTGCGAGCAGCGCTGCGTCCAGCCGGGCAGCACCACCGTCACGCGCAGCCGGTGGAAGTCTTCCGGCAGACTCAGCCGCGCATGCGCGGGGCCGCCCGGCTGCGTGGGCCGCAGCAGCAGGTGCTCGACCACGTGCAGGCCTTCGCTTTCCTGGTCCAGGTGGCGCAGGTACAGGCGCAGGCTGGCCGCGCCGCGTCGCGCGGCGTCGGCATCCGGAAACTCGCCCAGCAGCCACCAGCGGCCGTGTTCGTCGGGACCCAGCGCGAGCCGACGCGGACCATGCTCGCCGCTGCCGCTGCCGCT
>NZ_VOSR01000031.1:0-24937 GCF_007997345.1 Mitsuaria sp. TWR114 | reverse complement strand
GCTTCATCTCGCTGCGCAGGGCGCCGATCTCATGCTTCATCTCGCTGCGCAGCGCCCCGACCTCCTGCGCCAGTTGTTCCCGTGTCGCCAGCGTGGGCAGCACCGTGTCCATCCGCGTCTTCAAGGCCTGGACCTGGATCGCCAGCTCCACCGTCCCGCCACCGCTGCGATCGCCTCGCAGCCCACTGTCGATTCCTTGCATTGCCTTCTCCAGCTTCGATGACGAGTCCTGCTCGTCCCAGGCGACGACTCTGCCACCGGACGCGGCCGTCGACTTGCCAACCTTGGGGGAGCCGACGGGGGAGTGAGATCCCTCTTGCGGAGGATCAAGCGGGAACGACCGCGCGGTGGCTCGGATCGGACGGGGCGGCAGCCCGCGCCCGGGCGTGACGGATGACGCACCGCAGGCCCATTCGCCGGGCCGCGTCCCCGCCGTCATTCAAGTTCCGGGCGCCGGCGTCGATATGGAGCGGAAACGCCGTCAAAGGCGTCCCGCGCCCGCCAGGGCGCGGGTCCATCAACGCATAGCCATCTTTGGGGGACATCCATGATTCATCTCGTCGCCGGCCGATCGATCGGCCAGCGGCTCGGCGTGGTGCTGGGCCTGGTACTGCTGATCGCCTTCGTCGGCTCGGGCCTGAGCTACCTGGCACTGGGCCGCGTGGCCGCCGAGACCGACGTGATGCTCAACCAGGACCTGGCCGCCGAGCGCGTCGCCTCCGACTGGTACCGCAACATCACCAACGGCGTGAACCGCACCAGCGCGATCGCCGTCAGCGCCGACCCCAGCCTCGCCCAGTTCTTCGCCGCGACCTCGGCCGAGTCGACCCGGCAGTCGGGCGAGCTGCAGAAGCGGCTCGACGGCTACATGGTCACGCCGGACGAGCGCCGGATGTTCGACACGCTCAGCGAGGCCCGCAAGGGCTACCTGAGTTCGCGCGACGCGGTGGCCGCCAGCAAGAAGAGTGGAGACGCCGAGAAGGCGCGCGAGATCTTCGACCGCGACTTCCAGCCCGCCGCGGGCCGGTTCCAGGAAGCGATCCAGGCCATCGTGCAGCACAAGCGCAGCCTGCTGGACGAGGCCGCCCTGCAGCTCGACGCGACCAACCGCCGCGCGCGCACGGCGCTGCTGGTGTTCTCGCTGGTCGCGCTGGGCCTGGGCGCCTGGTTCGCGGTCGCGCTGACGCGCTCCATCACCCGCCCGCTGCAGGGCGCGGCCGAGGTCGCCGACGCCATCGCCCACTTCAACCTGACCCGGCCGGTGCCGGCCGGCGGCCGTGACGAGACCGGCAAGCTGCTGGGCTCGCTGGGCGGCATGCAGGCGCAGCTGCTCAAGCTGATCGGCGACGTGCGCGGCTCCGCCGAGAGCATCGGCACCGCCAGCGCCGAGATCGCCACCGGCAACCACGACCTGAGCGCGCGCACCGAGCAGACCGCCTCCAACCTGCAGGAGGTCGCGGCCTCGATGACGCAGCTGACCGGCACCGTGCGCCAGACCGCGGATTCGGCGATGACGGCCAACCAGCTGTCGAGCTCGGCCGCGGAGACCGCGCAGCGCGGCGGCTCGGTGATGGGCCAGGTGGTGGCGACCATGGGCGAGATCAGCGAGAGCTCGCGCCGCATCGCCGACATCATCGGCACCATCGACGGCATCGCCTTCCAGACCAACATCCTGGCGCTGAACGCGGCCGTGGAAGCCGCCCGTGCCGGCGAGCAGGGCCGCGGCTTCGCGGTGGTCGCCAGCGAGGTGCGCTCGCTCGCGCAGCGCAGCGCCGAGGCCGCCAAGGAGATCAAGACGCTGATCGGCGCCAGCGTCGAGCGCGTGGAATCGGGCTCGCGTCTGGTCGAGGACGCCGGTGGCGCGATGACCGAGATCGTCGCCAGCGTGCAGCGCGTGGCCGACATCATCGGCGAGATCAGCGCCGCCTCGCGCGAGCAGAGCGACGGCATCCAGCAGGTCAACGCGGCCATCGGCCAGCTGGACCAGATGACGCAGCAGAACGCGGCGCTGGTGGAGGAGTCGGCCGCCGCGGCCGAGAGCCTCAAGGAGCAGTCGCAGCGGCTGGCCGGTGCGATCTCGGTGTTCCGCCTGCGCTGAGGTCGACCGCGTCGCCGCCCCCGATCCGTGAGGCGGGCGGTCAGGCGCCGGTCAGAAGGTCAAGGTCTTCACGCCCTGCGCCGTGCCCAGCAGGCACACGCTTGCCTTGTTGCGGGCGAAGACGCCAACGGTGACCACGCCGGGCCACTGGCTGACCTCGGCCTCGAAGGCGGCGGGATCGGTGATTCGCAGGCCCTTGACGTCCAGGATGCGGCAGCTGTTGTCGGTCACGCAGTCCTGGCGCAGCACCGGCTCGGCGCCCATCGCGCGGAAGCGGCGCGCGATCTGGGCGGCGGCCATCGGGATCACCTCGACCGGCAGCGGGAACGCGCCCAGCACGTCGACCAGCTTGCTCTCATCGGCGATGCAGACGAAGGTCTGGGCCAGGTCGGCCACGATCTTCTCGCGCGTCAGCGCCGCGCCGCCGCCCTTGATCATGTGGCCCTGGCGGTCGATCTCGTCGGCGCCGTCGATGTAGACCTGCAGCGACTCGACCTCCGACGCGTCCAGCACCGGGATGCCCAGCGCCTTCATGCGCTCGGTGCTGCGCACCGAGCTGGACACCGCGCCGGCGATGCGCACGCCGCTGGCGGCCAGCGCGTCGATGAACTTGTCCACCGTCGAGCCGGTGCCCACGCCCACCACCGTGTCCGGCGTCACGTACTGCAATGCGGCCTGGCCGACCAGGGTCTTCAATTCGTCTTGGGTCATGGAGGGGCGAGCGACGGCTCGTCGTAGAGGGCCGGAAAACTGGCGGGAGAGGAAAGGCGGGATTATCTCCGCCGCTCAGGCGGGCGACGACCGCAGCCCGTACACCTTGCCGCCGACGAACAGGTACTCCGCCCGCAGCACTGCCGCGCCCTGCTCGCCCGGGGCGGCGAACCCGATCACCGATACCTGGGCGCCAGGTCTGATCTCTTCGACCTGCCAGGCCTCCAGCCGCGTCAGCGGCGCCAGCTCGACCTCCCAGCGCCGGTCGCGCCGCGTCGGCACCTGCGTCTTCGCGAGCAGGGCCTCGCCGTCGACGGCGGTCGTCTGCTTGGGCAGGACCCGCTGCTTCAGGTCGGCCGGCAGCACGAGCCGCTCCGGCACCTCCAGATCCAGCTCCGCATGCGGATTGCGCCAGGTCACCCTGGCCGCGCGGCCCTCCAGGTACAGCGGGCGGTCCTGGTCGAAGCCGCTCCACCCATGGTGGGCGCGGACGGCGGCGGGCATCAGGGGCGCGGCCGCGAGCGCGGCCAGCAACAGACGACGTTCCATCGAAGCCTCCTTGAAGGACGTGAAGGACGTGAAGGGCGTGAAGGACCTGGACGCGCTGGCGGGAAGGACGTCAGACGAAGGCGATCCAGCGCCCGCAGATGATGACAGCGACCCAAATCCCCAACGACAGCAGGCATTGCCAGCGGCCCAGGCGGTCCTGCGCCCGCACGCCGCCGCGCCAGTGGAACCAGGCCGCGTTCAGGCCCGCCACAGCGATCAGCGCGAGCTTCACCCGCAGCGCCGGGTTGACCCACAGCTCCTGCGGCTGGGTCGCGAACATGGCCGCGCCGGAGACGGCGCACAGCGCGAAGCCCGCCAGCGCCGTGGGAATCGCCAGTCGCGCCAGCGCGCCGGGATCGAGCTCGCGACGCGCGCCCAGGGTGCGCAGTTCAAAGACGAGCAGGCCGCCGAACAGCGCGCCCAGCCCGATCAGGTGCACGACCGAGAACGCGGGGTAGGCCCAGGGATGGGCCGCCAACGCCGTCAGCGTGTCCCACACGGCTCGGCACGCCGCTCACGCGCCTTGGCGGTCGCGGCGCTGGCGCACCGCGGCGGCCAGCGAGCGCAGCAGCGGCTCGGTCTGGCTCCAGCCCAGGCAGGCATCGGTGATGGACACGCCCGGCAGCAGGTCCGCCTTGGTCTGGCCCGCGAGCAGGTCCTGGCGGCCCGGCTGCAGGTGCGATTCGATCATCACGCCGGTGATGCGCGCGTCGCCACCGGCGATCTGCGCGCCGACATCCTGGCCGACGTCGATCTGGCGCTCGTACTTCTTCGACGAATTGGCGTGCGAGAAATCGATCATCAGCTGCTCGCGCAGGCCGGCCGCCTTCAGCACCTCGGCCGCCGCCTGCACCGAGGCCGCGTCGTAGTTCGGCGCCTTGCCGCCGCGCAGGATGAGGTGGCAGTCGTCGTTGCCGCGGGTCTCGAAGATCGCGGCCAGGCCCATCTTGGTCATGCCCATGAAGGCGTGGCTGGCGCGCGCGGCCAGCACCGCGTCGGCGGCGATCTTCACCGAGCCATCGGTGCCGTTCTTGAAGCCCACCGGGCAGGACAGGCCGGAGGCGAGCTGGCGGTGGCTCTGGCTCTCGGTGGTGCGCGCGCCGATCGCGCCCCAGGCGATCAGGTCCGAGATGTACTGCGGCGACAGCAGGTCCAGGAACTCAGTGCCCGCCGGCAGGCCCAGCGCGGTCACGTCCAGCAGCAGCTGGCGGGCCAGGCGCAGACCCTCGTTCATGTGGAAGCTGCCGTCCAGGTGCGGGTCGTTGATGTAGCCCTTCCAGCCCACCGTCGTGCGCGGCTTCTCGAAGTAGACCCGCATCACGACCAGCAGGTCCTGCTTCAACTCCTCGCGCAGGTCCTTGAGCAGGCGGGCGTAGTCCATCGCCTGGCCGTGGTCGTGGATCGAGCAGGGCCCCACCACGCACAGCAGCCGGTCGTCCCGGCCGTGCAGCACATCGCTGATCTCGCGCCGCGCCGTCTCGACGACCTCGAGCGAGGCCTCGGGCAGGGGCAGCTCGTCCAGCAGCAGCGCCGGCGAGATCAGCGGGCGGACCGCGTCGATGCGGGTGTCGTCGGTGCGGGTGGCGTCGCGGGTGGCGTCGGCGGAGCCGACTTCGCGGTCGTGCTGCGGATGGTCGAGGTGCTTCATGGCGGCGGCGCGTGCCCTCTCGGACACGGAAACGCGAAAAAGGAAGCGGCGATTATCCGCCGCCGCGCAATCCCGGACATCAACCGCCCCGCTTCATCGACGCCAGCCCCACCGCCGCGGCCGCGACGACGAATCCGGCCAGCGACAGCGCGCCCAGGTGCTCGTCCAGCAGCGCCACGCCCATCAGCGCCGAGACGCCGGGGATCAGGTAGAACAGCCGCGCCACCGCCGCCGCCTGACCGCGCCGGATCATCACGAACATCAGGCTGAAGGCGCCGATCGAGTTCACCAGGCCCAGCCACAGGGTCGCGCCGATCAGCTCGGCGCTCCAGTCCGCCACGCCGGGCTCGCGCCACAGCGCCAGGGCCGTCACCGCGAGCGCCGAGACCGTCATCTGGATGCCGCTGCCGGTGCGCAGGTCCATGCCGGCGCAAAAGCGCTTCTGGTACAGCGTGCCGGCCACCAGCCCCACCAGGCCGAGCAACCCGGCGCATAGGCCTGCCAGGCGCCACCGCCCAGGGGGCGATCCGCGATGACCAGCGCCACGCCCGCCAGGCCGCCCAGCATGCCCAGCCACTGGCGCGCGCTCAGGCGCTCGGCCAGCCACAGGTGCGCGCCCAGCGCGGTGGCCAGCGGCATCAGGCCGATCAGCAACGCGGCCACGCCGGTCGGCAGCCCCCAGGCGATCGCGCAGTAGACGCCGGAGAAGTGCAGCACCTGCATCAACAGCCCGACCACGCCGAGGTGGATCCAGGCCCGCGGCGTCTTCGGCCACGGCGCGCCGGTCGCCGCCGACACGCCGAGCAGCACCACCGCGGCCAGCCCGAAGCGCAGCGCGAGCAGGGTGAACGGACCGGCGTGCGGCAGCGCCAGCTTGCCGGCGAGGTAGCCGGTGCTCCACAGCAGGATGAAGAGCGCCGGCAGGCTCAGCGCGACCAGCGCGCCGAGCCGATCCGCGCCCGCGGTCGACGGGGTCGGCAGAGCGCCGTGGGTGGCAGTCGTCATGGCCAGTTCCTTTCCGAAGATCAATGGACGCACTCTAGAAACGCGCCGCTTCGGACACAATCCGCTCTACTTTCGTTTTAGAGTTTCCAGATCGAGAACAATCGGAGACCGCCATGGGACGCCTGGAAGACCTGCAGGCCTTTGCCCGCGTTGTCGACGCGCGCAGCTTCTCGGGGGCGGCCAAGCTGCTGGGCGCGACCAAGTCCGCCGTCAGCAAGCAGGTCGCGCGACTGGAGCAGCAGCTGGGCACCCGGCTGCTGCATCGGACCACCCGCAGCATCAGCCCCACCGCCGAGGGACGCGGCGTGTACGAGCGCGCGCTGCGGTTGCTCGAGGAGGCGCAGGCGCTGGATGCCGAGCTCGCCGGCCAGCGCGAGCAGCCCCGCGGCGTGCTGCGCCTGACCGATCCGCGGCGCTTCGGCGCGGTGGTCTGGTCGGACGGACTGGCCGTCGAGCCGGCGGCCAAGCTGCTGGCCCGGATCGGGCTGGAGCCCTTCGACATCGAATTCCACGGCCCCTACCTGCATGACGGTTTCCGCGGCCGGCGCGTGGCGGTGAAGCAGGCGATCCTGGCCGGCGACGTGGTCGTCGGCGCGGGCAACATCTATGCGTGCGAAGCGCTGTTCCTGGCCGGCGTCGATCCGCGCCTGGCGGCGGGCAAGCTGAGCCGGCCGCGCGCCGCGAAGCTGGCGGCGGCGCTGCGGCAGGTGCTGGGCGAAGCGCTCGAGGCCGGCGGCAGCACGCTGCGGGACTTCAAGGATGCGCACGGCGTGGCGGGCAGTTTCCAGATGCAGGCGCGCGTCTATGGCCGCGAGGGCGAACCCTGCCGCGCCTGCGGCACGCCGATCCGGCGCATCGTGCAGGGGCAGCGCTCGACCTTCTTCTGCCCGGTCTGCCAGAAGCGATGAACGCCAGAGCGATGAGCGCCAGAACGCCAGCCAAGAAGCAAGCCTTGAGAACAACGCCCGACTCCCCGATCCCCGATGCCGACCTGGACGCCCGCGTGGCGGCGCTGCGCGGCGACTTCGCCCCGCGGCTGCTCGCGTGGCAGCGCCGCGAGGGGCGGCACGACCTGCCGTGGCAGAACACGCGTGACCCGTACCGGGTCTGGCTGTCGGAAATCATGCTGCAGCAGACGCAGGTGACGACGGTGCTGGGCTACTACAAGCGCTTCCTGGAGCGCTTCCCCGACGTGGCCGCGCTGGCCGCGGCGCCCAGCGACGAGGTCATGGCCGCGTGGGCCGGGCTGGGCTACTACAGCCGGGCGCGCAACCTGCACAAGTGCGCGCAGGCGGTGGTCGAGCGCCATGGCGGCGCCTTCCCGCGCAGCGCCGCCGAACTGGCGGAGCTGCCGGGCATCGGGCGCTCGACGGCGGCGGCGATCGCGTCCTTCTGCTTCGGCGAGCGCGTGGCCATCCTGGACGGCAACGTCAAGCGCGTGCTGGGCCGGCTGCTGGCCTTCGACGGCGACCTGTCCTCGGCCGCGCAGGAGAAGCGCCTGTGGCGCCAGGCCGAGGCGCTGCTGCCGTCGTCGCCCGAGGACATGCCCGCGTACACGCAGGGCCTGATGGACCTCGGCGCCAGCCTGTGCGCGACGCGCAGCCCGCAGTGCCTGCTGTGCCCGGTGGCGGCGCTGTGCACCGGGCTGGCGCAGGGCGAGCCCACCCGCTATCCGGTCAAGACCAAGAAGCTCAAGCGCGGCCAGCGGGAGAGCTGGTGGCTGTGGCTGGAGCACGAGGGCCGCGTCTGGCTGCAGCAGCGGCCGGCCGAGGGCGTCTGGGGCGGGCTCTGGACGCTGCCGCTGTTCGACGACGAGGCCACGCTGACCGCGCAAAGCGCTGCACTGGGCGTGGCGGCGCCGGAACCGCTGCCGCGGGTCAAGCATGTGCTGACGCATTTCGACTGGCTGCTGCATCCGCGCCGGGCGCTGCTGCCGCGCGAGACGCGACCGGCGGGCGAAGGCGTGTGGGTCGAGCGCGAGCGGCTGGGCGAGTACGCGTTGCCGGCGCCGCTGAAGAAGCTGCTGGACTGAGGCGGCCGCGCGCTGGGCGGCGACCCCCGGTTTCCGGGTCGGGCGCGGGGTTCCGCCGGTCCCCGGCGGGCGCCGCTCCGTTATGCTCCCGCGATTGCCAGAACGGGCCACGACAGGCCCGCGCACGCCACCATCGCATTCAGGGACACCATGTCGAACGACGTCAAGCCGGGCCGGGCCGCAGCCCTCAAGAGCGCACTGGAATCGGCCTTCATCGCGGTGCTCGCCAGCGGCGTTTGCCTGTGGTTCCTGATCAGCGAGACGCAGGTGCCCGGCGAGGGCGATCCCGCCAAGCTGACCATGTTCGGCCTGGGCCTGTTCGCCGGCCTGTGCGCGCATTTCGCCTACATGGGCATCGCGCTCAAGCGCGCCGGGCGCAACGTGGTGCTGTGGCTGCTGCTGATGCTGGTGCTGATGCCCTTCGCCTCGGTGGTGCTGGGCATCCTGCTGTTCAACCAGGTGCAGGAGATGGAGCAGGCACGCGAGGAGGGCGGCGCGAGCGCCGTGTGAGCGGGCGGCTCAGCGGGCGTCCAGCTCGCGGTGCCGCTTCAGCACCTGGCCGTGGTAGGCGAACTGCTTGGCCAGCGTCTCGACGAGATAGACCGAGCGGTGCTGGCCGCCGGTGCAGCCGATGGCCACGGTCAGGTAGCTGCGCTGGTCCTGCGCGAAGTTGGGCAGCCACTGCGCGATGAAGGCGCCGATCTGGCTCAGCATCAAGCGCACCTCCGGCTGGCCTTCCAGGTAGGCCGCGACCGGCTCGTCGCGGCCGGTGAAGGGCCGCAGCTCGCGGTCGTAATACGGGTTGGGCAGCACGCGCACGTCGAAGACGAAGTCCGCGTCGCTGGGCACGCCGTGCTTGAACGCGAAGGACTCGAACACCAGCGTCAACGAGGCGCCGCTGACATGCACCAGGTCCCGCAACCAGCCGCGCAGCTGCGCCGGGCGGAGCTGGCTGCTGTCGATGACGGTGGATTCCATCCGCAGCGGCGTCAGCAGCTCGCGCTCGAGTGCGATCGCCTCCTGCAGCGCGCGGTGGGTGTCGCTGTCCTCGTTGCCGACGCGCAGCGGATGCGGGCGGCGCGTCTCGGAGAAGCGGCGCAGCAGCGTGTCGTCGTCGGCGTCCAGGAAGATCGAGCGCAGCGACACGCCTTCCTGGCGCATGGTCTTGATGTGGCCCAGCAGCTGCGGCAGCGAGCCGGCGCTGCGCACGTCCACCGCGATGGCGACGCGCCGCCAGCCGCGCTGGCGCTCCAGGTCGAGGAACTGCGGCAGCAGCTCGGGCGGCAGGTTGTCGACGCAGAAGAAGCCGGCGTCCTCGAGCGCATGCATCGCGATCGATTTGCCGCCGCCGGACATGCCGGTGACGAGCACCACCTCGCCGCGCGCGAGTTGGCATTGGGCGTGGCCTGGGGCGCCGGTACCGGCGCGGTGTGGGGCGCGCTCATGGCTTGACCTTCCTGCCGGCGGCCGTGGGCGCGGCGGCCGCGGCCGGTGTGGACTTGGCGGACAGGTCCAGCATCTCCTGCGCATGCGCCAGCGAGGTCGACGACAGGCGCTCGCCGCCGAGCATGCGGGCGATCTCGGCGGTGCGGGCTTCGCCGGCGATGGGGCGGACCTCGGAGTTGGTCTTGCCGTCCTTGAGCGCCTTGGCGACGAGGAAGTGGTGATCGGCGCAGGCGGCGACCTGCGGCAGGTGGGTGACCGCGAGCACCTGCACCCGCTGGCCGAGCTGCTTCATCAGGCGGCCGACGGTCTCGGCGACCGCGCCGCCGACGCCGGCATCGATCTCATCGAAGATCAGCGTGCCGGCGCCGCTGTTCTGCTGGCTGGTGGTGACGGCGATGGCCAGCGCGATGCGCGAGAGCTCGCCGCCCGAGGCGACCTTGGCCAGCGGGCGCGGCGTGCTGCCGGCGTGGCCGGCGACGAGGAACTCGGCCGATTCCATCCCGAAACCCTGCGGCTCGTCCTGCGCCAGCAGCGCGACCTCGAAGCGGCCGCCGGCCATGCCGAGCTGCTGCATCGCCTGCGACACCGCGTTCGACAACGCCGGCGCCGCCTTGGCGCGCGCGGTGCTGACGGCCTTGGCTTCCTTCTGGTAGCGCTTGAGCGCGTCGGCCTGGCGGGCCTGCAGCGCATCGAGGTCGGAGGCGGCGTCGAGCTGCGCGAGTTCGGCCTTCCATTCGGCGAGCAGCGCCGGCAGCTCGGCCGGCTGGCGGCGATAGCGGCGGGCGAGCGTGACCCAGGCGGACAGGCGGTCGTCGAGCTGCCGCAGCCGGTCCGGATCGAGGTCGGCCGCATGCAGGTAGGCGCCGAGGCTGTGCGCGGCGTCCTGCAGCTGGGCCTGCGCGCCCAGCAGCGCGTTGACGGTGTCCTGCAGCCCGGCGTCGTAGCCGAGCACGTCCTGCAGCGCGGACAGCGCTTCGTCGGTCAGCGACTCGGCGTTGATCTCGGCCTCGGCGATGCGCTCCAGCGCGCCGCGCGCGGCGTCCATCAGCGATTGCGCATGCGACAGGCGCTGGTGCTCCGCGTTGAGTTCGTCCCACTCGTCGGCGCCGGGCGCGAGGCGGTCGACCTCGCCGATCTGCCAGCTCAGACGCTCATGCTCGCGCGCCAGGTCGGCCTGCCTGGACTGCGCGGCGCCCAGCGCCTCGCTGGCCTGGCGCCAGTCGCTGAAGGCAGCGGCCATCGGCCGGGTCTCGATCTGGGCGAAGCTGTCCAGCAGCTCGCGCACGCTGGCCGGGCGGGTCAGGCCTTGCCAGGCGTGCTGGCCGTGGATGTCGAGCAGGTGCTCGGCCAGCTCGCGCAACTGGGCGACGGTGGCGGTGCCGCCGTTGATCCACGCGCGGCTCTTGCCTTGGGCGTCTATGACGCGGCGCAGCAACAGCGTGTCCTCGGCGCCGTCGGTGGTGTCGAAGCCGGCTTCCTCCAGCCAGGCGGCGAGGGCGGCGGGGCGGTCGAACTCGGCGGAGATCTCGGCGCGGGCGGCGCCCTCGCGCACGACGGCGGCGTCGCCGCGCGAGCCCAGGGCCAGCTGCAGCGCGTCGATCAGGATGGACTTGCCGGCGCGGTTTCGCCGGTGAGGGCGGAGAAACCGGCGGCGAAGTCCAGCTCCAGCGCCGGGACGATGACGAAGTCCTTGAGGCTCAGGCGGCGCAGCATCAGGTGTTTCCTTCGTTCCAGCGGAGCTTGCGGCGCAGCGTGGCGTAGTAGGACCAGCCGCGCGGATGCAGGAAGGGCGCGCGGTGCTGGGAGCGGCGCACGGTGATGCAGTCGCCGTGCAGCAGCGAGGCCAGGGCTTGCATGTCGAAGTTCACCGAGGCGTCGCGGCCGGCGACGATGGTCAGGCGCACCTCGCCGCTGTCGGGCAGGACGATGGGGCGGTTGGAGAGCGCGTGGGACGCGATCGGCAGCAGCACCCAGCCGGCGATGCCGGGGTGGAGGATGGGGCCGCCGGCGGACAGCGCGTAGGCGGTGGAGCCGGTGGGGGTGCCGACGATGACGCCGTCGGCGCGCATGTTGGCGACGAACTCGTCGCGACGTCCACGCGCAGCTCGACCATGGCGGCGGTGGCGCCGCGGGAGACGACGACATCGTTGAGGGCCACGCCGGAGAAGATCTGCTCGCCGTCGCGGAACACGGCGCCTTCGAGCAGGGAGCGGTGCTCGATCTCGAAGTCGCCGGCGAGGATGGGGGCGAGGGCGTCGCGGAACTGGTCGGCGGAGATGTCGGTGATGAAGCCCAGGCGGCCCTGGTTGATGCCGACCAGGGGCAGGCCGTAGCGGGCGACTTGGCGGGCGAAGCCGAGCATGGTGCCGTCGCCGCCGACGACGATGGCCAGGTCGCACTGGGTGCCGAGTTCGGCGTGGGTCAATGCGGGGAAGGCGGTGATGCCGGTGCTGTCGGCGGTTTCCTGTTCGAGGGAAACATCCAATCCCTGGGAGGCGACAAAATCGGCAATCTCTTCCAGGATGGGCCGGATGCCCCGGGACTGGGGTTTTCCGACGATGGCCACGTGACGGAAGCGCTTGGACATAGCGCGGAATTACACCACAGCGAGGTGGCGGGGCCGGGGGTGGGAAGGGGTGCCGCTGGTGGCTTCACTAGAATGAAAAACATGCTCGACGACCGCGCGAAAACACTGCTGAAGGCTCTGGTGGAGCGGTACATCGCCGACGGCCAGCCGGTGGGCTCCCGCACGCTGTCGAAGGCGTCGGGGCTGGAGCTGAGCCCGGCGACGATCCGCAACGTGATGGCCGACCTGGAGGAGCTGGGTCTGATTGCCAGCCCGCACACCAGCGCGGGGCGGATTCCGACGGCGCGGGGTTACCGGCTGTTCGTGGACACGCTGCTGACGGCCAAGCCGGGGATGCCGCGCGAGGCGGGGTCCTTCGAAAGCCAGCTGCTGCCGGATCAACCGCAACGGGTGATCGCGAACGCGGCGCAGCTGCTGAGCAGCCTGTCGAGTTTCGTGGGGGTGGTGACGTCGCCGCGCAAGACGGCGGTGTTCCACCACATCGAGTTCCTGCGGCTGGGCGAGCGCCGGGTGCTGGTGATCATGGTGTCGCCGGACGGGGACGTGCAGAACCGGCTGGTGTTTACGGCGCAGGACCTGTCGCAGTCGGACCTGACGGAGGCGAGCAACCGGCTGAACGCGCATTACGCGGGGCTGAGCCTGGACGTGGTGCGGGACCGCCTGCGGCTGGAGGTGGACCAGTTGCGCGGGGAGATCGCCAAGCTGATGAGCGCGGCGGTGGACGTGGGCCAGCAGGGGTTGCAGGAGCACGAGCCGATGATCATTTCCGGCGAGCGCAACTTGCTCACGGTGCAGGACTTCAGCCACGACATGGGCAGCCTGCGCAGGATGTTCGACCTCTTCGAGCAGAAGACGCAGCTGATGCGGCTGCTGGATGTGTCCTCGCGCGCGGAGGGGGTGCGGATCTACATCGGCGGCGAGAGCCAGGTGGTGCCGGTGGAGGAGCTGTCCATCGTGTCGGCGCCGTATGAGGTCGATGGGGAGGTGGTCGGGACGCTGGGGGTCATCGGCCCGACGCGGATGGCCTACGACCGGATGATCGAGATCGTCGACATCACGTCGAGGATGGTGAGCAATGCGTTGTCGCAGAAGTAGCGGCGACGGCTCGGCGGGAATGCGCTAGCGCACCGTTAGAATCCGCCGCTCCGGTGCAAGGCCGGAGCACGCGAATCCGCCAGGGTTCGTATATGCGCATTACCCCCAGGGGGCCGTTAGCTCAGTTGGTTAGAGCAGAGGACTCATAATCCTTTGGTCACAGGTTCAAGTCCTGTACGGCCTACCAATAAAATCAAGCATTTGCGCCATTTGTTGGCACACCATCCGGCAATCTGCATTGCCCATGTGGCCGGTATGTAGCCAAAAATGGCGTTGCAGCGGTTGGACGTCAAGTTCGCTCGGGTAGTCGCTTGAACAACCGCCGGCACCGACCCGTGGCATAGGCCGTTGACCAGCTCGGCAATTCGGCTAGGCAAGGAGCCACCACGCGATTTGCAGCCGCCGAACTTTCGAACGGTGTCTGGGGCTTCTATGTTTTGAGCGCCGGCAATGCATAATCGGTTTTTCAAGCGGACCTGCGCCAGCTACGCTGGCTGGTCCGCTTAGCGCCGACGTTAGCCAGCAGTTCAACCGGAGCTATAGATCGTGGCAAGCAAGTTTCTCGGCGTCGATGGCCGGTACCACCCAGCAGGTTCATTTCTGGGAGTCGACGGCAAATACCATCCTCAGGGCTACTTTCTCGGAACCGACGGCAAGTACCACCCCGCCGGCTCCTTCCTCGGACAGGACGGCCGGTATCACCGTAAGGGCGAAGTGTTGGGGCGTGATGGCAAGTACCACCCCGCCACCAACTTTCTCGGGCAAGACGGCCAGTACCACGCTGCAGGTTCATTCCTCGGGCAGGACGGGCGCTATCACCCAAAAGGCGCGTTCCTCGGGCAAGACGGCAAGTACCACCCGGAGAGCTGCTTTCTCGGGCAGGACGGTCGGTATCACTACGCTGGGTCGTTTCTTGGACAGGATGGGCGCTATCACATCGCTGGCGCGTTTCTCGGAACTGATGGCAAATACCATCCGCAAGGCTCATTTCTCGGTGTGCACGGACAGTATGTTGAGCCTGAGGGTGCAGGTGAAATGGATCGGAAGAACCAGGATGGAGTTGACTGTTGATGCTGGCTAACCCTGCGCTCAAGCGGACCTGCGCCAGCTTCGCTGACTGGTCCGCTTAGCTGGAACGTTAGGCGGCGCAAGGTGCACCCCGTTTCCACGGTTCTGAGAACTCATCATGCCTATTGAGTTTGCGAGCGCGGCCCTCGGCGGCGCCATCGGTCTCATCGGTGGTCTCGGCGGCATCGCGCTTGGCCATAGATTGACCGAACGTCGGGATATTCGGTCTCGATGTATCGCCGGATTGAATGATGTCGTTCGTGAACTCGAGAAGCGTCGGCGTCTGTCGCTCGACATTGCTCAGCACGTCAACACTTATGCGGCAGAGGCAACAGGAGATGAACGCAAGAGCATCTTCGATCAGCCGGGCTGGAAAGATGCCACTCTGTCATTGCAGGAACGTACATGGGTCTTCCCCTGCATTGCATACCTCCCTTCAGTGAAGCCAGACTTCGAGCGGCTAGACCATCTCATTTTTCTGTTGCTAGAGAAGGCCGAGGGCAATGTTGACGAGGCCAAGTACAACGCCCAAATCACAGAAATGCATAGCATCGTCGGCAAGATTCTCACCGCAGTTCAGGAACGTTTAGCCGAGCTGGTCTAGGAGTCAAAGTGTGCTCCTTCCGGAAGCAACGGTGGCATCCATGCGAATTCTTGATGACCGTCCCAGACGGTGTCCGCTGTGACCTTTGAATTGCCCCGTGGACAGCCGCGGGCCACCAGCCGCGCTGGGGGCGGGCTGCTGTGCGTTGCCATCGGGCTCTATCTGCTTGCCGGAGCAGCGCGGGTGCTCACCGGCACTTGGCCGTTATTCCTAACTCCGCAGTTGGACGGAATCGCCGCGCTGCTGTCCTGGCTGCCTGAACCCTACGGGACATTTGCAGCCGGTGCCGTTGTCGGGCTCTTAGGCCTTGCATCCGTTGCTGGTGGGCTCGCGCTGTGGACCCGGCCTGCCGTACGTACGGGCAAGGTCGTGCCCAAAGCCTGAGATAAGGCCGCCGCTAGGCCACCGCGCGCAGCAACGTTGCCCCCTTGGTTGCATCAAAGGTCACGCCCGCCTGTTCCAACATCCAAGCTTTGATGCGCTCGTGATGTATGCGCAGCAGATCCAACGGCCGAACGGTGTAGTGCTTCTCAGCCGTGGCGCTGGGCTTGTGGCCCATGAGGTGGGCGACGACGCCGGCCGGAATCCCCAGCCACTCCGTCAGCGACTTGAACGAACGCCGCAGACCGTGCAGCGTCAGCCCTTCGATGCCCGCCACCGTACAGGCGCGGTCGTGCGCCTTGTGAGGGAGGCTCACGGCCTTGGCTTGTATGCCCTGTACGGACGAGGGGCTGGCGAACACCCATGCGTTCGTACGAAGTAGGGCGCTCAGTACATACGTTGCGTACGGGGGCAGCGGAATTTCCCGCTCGCCCTCGACCTTGTCTCGTATACGTACGCCCTCCCAATTTCAGGTTGAGGTCTTCCCAGCGCAGCGCCAGCCATTCGCCGGGCCGCTCGCCGACGAGCTATGGCTACTTCTCTTCATAGGCTACTCAATAGTTGCTACAGAATCCCGGAATGCAGAGCATTCAGGGAGCTCCGTGACTACTGTCCAAACAGCGTCGTTCATTCGCCTTGACCGCGGTCAACTCTATGACCGTGTTGCCATACGCGCCGTCTTCGAGCCTCTCGTTGAGGGAAAGCTCGGGGGGCCATGGCAAAGCGGCATCATTCAAGCTCCCAAGGGCAGCGGAAGCTACGTCTTCCTTGTGACACTCGACGGCGGGCGCTACGAGGATGTGCTCTACGAGGACGGCTACCTCCGCTGGAAATCCCAGGACCAACAGCGCTTGGACATGCCGGCGATCCAGCGCTTCATCGCGCACGACTCTGAGCGCAACAACATTCACCTATTTATTCGGGCAGCCAAGCAGCGCGACTACGTGTATCTCGGCCTTCTCGAATACGTCGATCACGACCGAGAGAAACAGAACCCTTGCGAGTTTGTTTGGCGCGTGATGCGCTGGGAGTTGACAGGCGCGGACCTCAAGCAAATGGGGCTGCCTTTCGAGCCGGCGCTGATGCCGGTTGCAATCCAGGCCGTTTCGGTCAATTTAGACGTCGCGTTGGAGCAAGAACGTGCTCCGAGACTTCACGCTCCCGGCGGTGTCAAGACCCAAGCGGTCCTTTCCGATACGCAAGGCGGCGATGAGATTGACTGGGCTCTCCGCGATAAGAGAAATCGTGAACTCGGATTGAGCGGCGAGCACCTTGTGCTCAAGCATGAGAGGGAGAAGCTCGCTGAGGCCGGACGGCAGGATCTTGCCGACAGAGTCGAGCACGTTGCTCTTGTCGACTCTCGCGCCGGTTATGACATCCGATCTTTTGAAGTCAATGGATCTGAAATCTTCATCGAGGTGAAGACGACTTCGGGACCTAAGACCGCAGCTTTTTTCATTTCCGCCAATGAGGTACGGGCGTCCATTCGCAATCCGGACGCCTTCCGCATCTATCGAGTCTTCGGTGTCGGCAGAGATCCGAAGCGCGCTGGCGTCTATGTTCTCAAAGGCGATATGACCCGCGTGCTGGAGCTCACGCCCTCCGTGTACCGTGCTCGCCCCTCAGGAGAACCAACTGATGAATGATTTTCGAACGTTGGTCGTATGCCGCCTGAGTTCTGCGTTTCCTGCCGCTCAATGGAGTGCTGTGTGACAGAGGCCGAAGTGATTACGATCGTCTGCGGGCTTGGTGGCCTTGTTATCTCCATATGGTCGTTGCAAGTGGCCAGGCGAGCAGAGCGAGGACAGCGAGAAGCTGCGCTTGCAGCCAACGTGCACGAGCGTAGGAACTCGGCCGCGATGCATCTTCAAAAATACAGCGATCTGCTTGCGGAGGTACGAGATACAACGAAGGCGGCAAAACAGGCGATCCATACCTGTGCCGACGACGTTCTTATGAGTCTGGCGTACCTTGTCGATGATGTAGCGCTCCACAATCCGCCAGGACACAACCGCCATCTGTTTCACCAGATGAGTGAGGAAATCTTCAATGCGTTCGGGCCAGAGCTTTCCTTTCAGTACGTGGAGAACGTTACTTGGCGATTTGGAGGCGTACGGCGGCGCTTGCGAGAACTCAGCGATTCTTGCAAGCACCTTGGGCCAGGCTTGGGGGATGAAGATGAGGGATTGATCGCGCGGCTGCTTGCGCGTTTGCGCCATCCTTTTGGCACCTCCGATCGCCTTCCGCCCGAAGCACGCGTGTTGTCTTCGCCGGGCTTTGTCGCCATTTACCGCAATCTGGATTCCCGACTGAGGGGCGAATTGGGGCGGCGCTTGATGCTTGATTCGATCGAGCGCGTCGAGAGATTTTGCGAAGTACAAAGTAAGCTGCAGACGGTTTTCGATTCAAATCACGCACGCCTAGCAGCAGCTTTAGATAGGAACTCGACGGAAGAGTTTAAGGTCGAGGAGTCTGGCCAGCTTTACGCGAGGATCGAGGCGGAAATGAGATCCCTTGGATTGCTATCTCGACTGGGGCTGAACGACCTCAAGCATTTTCGAGACCACGACGTCCTAGATGCGTTGCCGGAGTTCGTCTATTCAGGCGCTGTTCTCTTCACCATCGCGCAAGTATCAGACTGGTCGAGGTTCTCCAGCGAGCCCATGCGTCATTAGAAAATTCACGTCGGCTGCGCAAGCTTGTCGCACAGATAACCGTCGACTCACGCCGCCCTCGTCCCCCTACAAACCGGATACGTCGAGCACCCATAAAACTGGTCGCCGGCATTGGGCCCACGTTTCGCGACTCGCCTGACCATCGCGCTTGAGCACAGCGGGCAGACGACCATCGTCATCTCCGCGTTCGCCCGCTCATCGCGCACAGTGGCCGCCTTCCCAGGCCCACCCGTCCTCGCGACTTCCAGCAGTTCCTTCAACCTCGCCCCATCGACGAGCCTGACATTCCGCCCCTGCGCGAACGCCATCGCCTCGGTGGTGAACCTCCCCGACGTCACCACGAACCCGCCCGCCGCGCCTCTGGCCGCCATCACGCCGTAGAGCTCCCGCACCACGTCGACGCCGACCTTCTGGGCCTTCCAGTGCTTGCACTGCACGACGTAGGTCTCGTTGCCGTTCGTGACCGGCTTGCGGAGCACCAGGTCGATGCCGCCATCCGGGCCGCCGCCGCCCGTCTCCACCACGGCATAGCCCTTGCGCCGGAACGCCTCGCCGATCAGCAGCTCGAACTCGTGCCAGGTCATGCCGTCCACGGCCGCGGCGTCCTGCGATCGCAATGCCTCCTCGAGCAGCTTCCCGCGCCGGTATCGACGCACCGCCGACACCACCGCCGCCGCGAGCAGCAAAACCGGTACGACGTACTGCCCGAAGGTTGCGAGACCCCGAAGCACCGCGCCGACGAGGAGCTTGTCCATCTGATTCAGCGCCTGCGCCGGATCCACCGTCGCCGGCGCCTTCGACGCCAACGCATGCAGCGCCACGTACGCCACCGCCGCCAGAGCCACGCAGGCCCACCACGGCATCAACGCGAAGAGGTCGATGACCGTCTCCGCGTCGCTCTTCTTCTTTCTGGCCATTCGGCTCTCTCCCTGAAGATCTCTGGCGAGCATAGCGAGCGCCGTGGTCTTGAAGCCGTCCCGACGCGTGGAGGAGGCGAATGGACCGTTATGGAGTTCTCGTTTCGCGGAGGGCGGTGCTCTTCATCACGATTCACCCGCCTGAAAACGTCGTGATTGCCTTGCCCGGTGCGTTGCCCCAAGTTCTTCCATGTCCTGGTCGACTGCCGCTGAATCTTCACTGCGCGTCCTCACGACGCTCGCGCTCGCTGCATTCGTCGGTGCTGCTCACGCAGATGCACCGCCGCCCGCCACGCCGTGCTCGATCGTCGCCTTCGTCGAGGAGACCGATCCCGCCGGTCTGAACGTCCGCGCCGCGCCGAATGCGAAAGTCCGCGTGCTGGGCACGCTGCCGCCCGTGTGGGTCGACAAGGCCTCGGGCACCTGGATCCGCATCCGTGTCGAGATCACCGTGAGCGACTCCCGGTTGGTTCCGAATCCGCAATGCGCTGGATGATGAGGACCTCACCGGCCGGCCACCGCGGCCCACGTTCGCGGGCGAGTGGTGGCATCGCCGCCCAAGCCGGCGCGCCACCCTCGCTCCCCCGAACGAGAGAGCCGCAATCGCCGCCGCCGAATCAACATCGGGATGACCTCACCTCCCTCGTTCCGATGCAGTACCGCTTCCTCCCTTCGCTCGTGCACGCGGGTTTCGCGCTCATCGCGGCTGGCGCCCAGGCCCAATCCAGCGTCACGATCTACGGCCGCCTGAACGTCTCCCTCGAGCACGCCGATGCCGCGCGCGCGCCACGTGATCGCGCGGTCAATCGCGAGTCCAACAACCGCTCCGTCATCGGCTTTCGCGGCGCCGAGGACCTGGGCGACGGCTACCAGGCGGTGTTCCAGATCGAAGGCTCGCTGGCGCTCGACACCGGCGCCGGGACATCGCTCGCCAACCGCGACACGCGCGTCGGCCTGCAGACGCCCTACGGACTGGTCTTCGCCGGTCATTGGGGAACGCCGTACCTGCTGGCCACCAGCACCCTCGACCCCTGGTACCCGACCACCGCCGGCTACATGGCGCTGATGGCCAACGGCTCCGCGCCCACCACCAACCACCTCGGCAACACCGCGTCCTTCGACCGGCGCCAGCAGAACATCGTCCAGTACTGGAGCCCTACCTGGCGAGGACTTACCGGCCGCGTCGCGTACGCCCTCAACGACGGCGAGATCGGCCCCGGTGGCTCGAAGCCCGACCTGTGGTCCGCCTCGCTCAGCTGGGACGACGGCCCCTGGAACCTCTCCCTCGCGCACGAGCAGCACCGCGGCTATCAGGGCCCAGGTCGCACGGACACGGCGACCAAGCTCGGCGCCGCGTATCGCGTCGGTCCGGCCCGCCTGACTGGCGCCATCGAGCGCCTCCGGTATGAAACGCCACTCGGCCCGTTGACCCGCACCGCGCTCTTCATGGTGGCCACCTGGCAGGTCGACCGCTTCAACCTGCGCGCGAGCTTCACCGACGCCGCCGACGGCAAGGGGCCGGCGGGCGCGCGGATCGGCTTCGTCTCGGCGGGCGACGCCACGGGCGCGCGGCAATGGACGCTGGGCGCGGACTACACGCTCTCGCCGCGCACCGGCCTCTATGCGTATGTCTCGCGCATCGACAACCAGGCCCGCGCGGCCTACGACTTCGCCATCAACCCGCTGGGCGTGGGAGTGGGGGAGAAGCCGACGGTGGTCGCGCTCGGACTGCGGCACGCGTTCTGACCGACCCGTCGGACCACCCCTGTCCCTCATTGCGGCCAGGCATATCCATATGCGGGGGAATGCCAACGACTGGTGGCAACATCGGCCCCTTCTACGAACAACGAGGGGCCTCATGAAAGCCTTCCGCACTTCCCTGATCGCCGCCGCGCTGCTCGCCGGCGCTTCCCTCGCGGCCCAGGCCGCCGACCTGCTCGACGACGTGAAGTCGCGCGGCACGCTGCGGGTGGCCGTCGAGGGCACCTACCCGCCGTTCAACTTCAAGGACGCCAAGGGCCAGCTCGACGGCTTCGACGTCGACATCGCCAAGGCGATCGCCGCCAAGCTGGGCGTGAAGCCGGAATTCACCACCACCGAATGGAGCGGCATCCTCGCCGGCCTGCAGGCGGGCAAGTACGACGTCATCGTCAACCAGGTCGCCGCCACCGACGAGCGCCGCAAGACCTTCGACTTCAGCGCGCCCTACGTCACCTCCTATCCGCAGCTGATCGTGCGCGCCAACGAGACCCGGCCGCTGCAGTCGCCGGCCGACCTCAAGGGCAAGAAGATCGGCGTCGGCCAGGGCAGTAACTTCGCCGACCTGGCCAAGACCTGGGACGGCGCCGAGGTGCGCACCTATCCCGGCGCCACCGAGTACCTGCAGGACCTGGCCACCGGCCGCATCGACGCCGCCCTCAACGACAGCCTGCTCATCCCCTACCTGAAGGAAAAGACCAAGCTGCCGATCAAGGCCGGCGCCGCCATCGGCAAGCCCGCCACCAACGCGATCCCGTTCCGCAAGGGCAGCCCGAAGTTCCAGGCCGCCATCGACAAGGCGATCGCCGATCTCCAGGCCGACGGCACCTACGCCCGGATCTCGACCAAGTGGTTCGAGCGCGACGTGAGCAAGCCCATCGACAACAAGTGATCCCTGGCCGGCGCGCGGTCCACGCCGCGTGCCGGCCGGCGCCGGCCGTGGCTCAGTCGGCTGTCGTTCAGATGGCCGTCGCTCCGGTCACCATCGCTCGGGTGCCCATCGCTCAAATGGTCATCGCTCAGGTGGCCAGCGTGTCTCTCCCCGCCGCGCGCGACAGTTCGTCGACTGCGCCGCCCTCCAGCACGATCACCCGCTCCGCGGCCGCGATCGTGTCCGGCCGGTGCGCGATCATCAATCGCGTCAGCGGCAACCGGGCCAGGTTGGCGGTCACCGCGCGCTCCCGCGTGACGTCGAGGTGGCTGGTCGCCTCGTCGAGCGCCAGGATCCTTGGTCGCCGATAGATCGCCCGCGCCAGCAGCACCCGCTGCTTCTGCCCCCCCGACAGGCCGCTGCCCAGGTCCCCGACCAGGGTCTGGTAGCCCATCGGCATCCGGCAGATGTCCTCGTGGATCTGCGCGAGCATCGCGGCGGCCTGCACCCGCTCCGGATCGGGCTGCGTGTCGAAGCAGGCGATGTTGTCCGCGAGCGATCCGGTCAGCAGCACGTCCTCCTGCATCACCGTGCCGATCTGCCGGCGCACGTTCCTCAATCCGAGCTGCCGCATCGGCATGCCGCCGTAGCGCACCTCGCCCTCCTCGGGCGCCAGCAGCCCCAGCAGCACCTTCAGCAGCGTCGTCTTGCCCGAGCCGCTCGGGCCGGTGATCGCGATGCTCTGGCCGGCAGGCACCGTCAGGTTCACGTGGCGCAGGATCCAGGGCTCGCGCTCGCCGTAGCGGAAGCTGACGTCGCGCAGTTCCAGGCTGGCCTCCAGGTGCGCGAGGTCATGGTCCGGCACCTCGTCGGGTTCGGGCGGCTCGAGCGCGATGTCGGCCAGGCGTTCGGCATGCAGGCCCAGCATCCGCAGTTCCACCGCGTAGTTGATCAGCGCCGACACGCGGCCGGTGAACTGGCCCTTGTAGCTGAGGAACGCGAACAGCATGCCCACCGTCATCGTGACCGTGCCGGCCTGTTGCCCGTCCAGGATGAGCCCGGCGCCGAGGAACAGCACCAGCAGGTTCTCCACGCCGAAGAGGAAGGTGTTGGCGGTGCTCATCGCCATCGACAGCTTGGCGGTGCGGACATCGCGGTTCTGGACCTCGACGATCAGGTTCTGCCATTGCGCGCGCCGCTCCTGCTCGCGGCCAAAGAGCTTCAGGGGCGTCATCGCCCGCAGGGTCTCGAGGAAGTGCGTGCTTTCCCGCGCGGCGACGACCAGCCGTTCGGCGGCCGCGTCGCGCAGCGGCCGGTAGGCGGCCCAGCGCAGCAGGCCGTACAGCAGCACGGCGGCGATCACGACCAGCGCCAGCGGCCAGGCATAGATCAGCATCATGACCAGCGCGGCCACACCCATCAGGCCGTCGAGGAGGGCCTCGATCGCGGCGGTGGTCAGCGTCTTCTGGATCGCGTCGACCGCGCCGAAGCGCGAGGTGATGTCGCCGAGGTGGCGCCGCTCGAAGAATCCGACCGGCAGCCGCAGCAGGTGGGCGAAGGTGTTGCCCCGCCATTGCAGCGACAGCGTCTGCGTCAGCAGGACCAGCATCCACGAGCGCGCCAGGCCGAGCGCCGTCTGGGTCACCAGCAGCAGGCCGAAGCCGATCAGCAGCACCTTGAGCAGGTCGCGGTCGCCCGAGGTGAGGACGTCGTCGATGATGAGCTGGTTGCACAGCGGCGCGACGATCGCGAACAGCTCCAGCACCAGCGCGACGAGCAGGATCTGCACCAGCGATCGACGCAGGCCGAGCACCTTGCCGGTGAGCGCGGCGAGCGACACCCGCGGCGGCGGCGCGGCGGGCTTGAAGTCGGCGTTGGGCGTCAGTTCGACGGCGACACCGGTGAAATGGGCGGAGACCTCGTCAAGGCTCAGCCGGCGTTCGCCGACGGCCGGATCGAGCACGGTCACGCTGCCGCGGCGGACCCGGGCCAGCACCACGAAGTGGTTCATGTCCCAGTGCAGGATGCAGGGCAGCGACAGCTTGGCGAGGAAGGGCAGGTCCAGCTTCAGCGGCCGGCCGGAGAAACCGATGCCCGCAGCCACCTCCAGCAGGTCGCGCAGCTTCATGCCCTTGAGCGCGACCGGGAAGCGCCGGCGCAGGTCCTGCAGCGTCGTGGCCTGGCCATGGGCCGTCGCGATCATCGCCAGGCAGGCCAGGCCGCATTCGGCCACCTCGGATTGAAGGATCGGGGTGGGCCGGGTCATGAATCCTCCTGCCGCACGACGATGACGTAGGGGCCGCCGCCCGGCGTCACCGTGACCTCATGGACCTGTTCCTCCAGAGGCACGACCACCGCGGGGCCGCGGGCGGTCCGCCGGACCTCGAGGTTCACGGGCGCGCCGCTGGCATCGCGTCCGGTCACGGTCAGCGCATCGTCGAGCGGCAGGAAGGTCACATCGGCGCACTGCAGGTCTCGCGCTTGCAGCGCCTGCAGCCAGCCCTGGGCCTTGAACATGGCCACCGCCTGTGCGCAGGCCTCGCGCAGACCGTCGACCGGGTAGCGGTCATCGGCGCGCGGGGCGATCGCGATCCAGTATTCGAGCGACACGCTGCCTTTCGGCCGATTGACGACGAATCGGGCCTTCGCGGCGTCGACCGCGAATGCGGCGGGCAACGGGGCCCATCCTTTTCTTGTCGGGATGGGAATGAGAGTGTCGGCGTCCTCGACCGCGAGCGCGAGCTGCTCGAAGGAGAAGGTGGCGGGATCCGATGGCAGCAGGCGCAGGTACCACTGCACCCGGTCCTGCGGACCCGGGTAGGACTTGACGAAGGCCAGAGCCTGGCCCGCCCCGCGAAAGGGAATGTGATGCCGATGGACGGACTGTCCGGAGATCTCGGACCGGGGGAGCGGGATCGGGTCCCGGAGCTCGGGCTCGGCCGAAGCGCCGCCGAGGACCGCGAAGCCGATCAACCCGAGCAGGCCGGTGAACAGGGTGCGTTTCATTGCTGGAGGCTGTCATGCGCCGTCGCGGCGCGACGCGGTGAGCGGCCAGCCACGGAGGTGGCCGGCCGCAGGTGAGGTCGAGTCAACGCAAGGTCTGGGCAGGCGCATCAGCTGACGCGCGCGGCCACCGGGCCGGTCAGCCCGAAGTGCGCGCCGAGGTAGGACGCGGCGCAGCGGACCATGAACTTGGCGAACTTGGACAGGAATCCGCCGCCGCCATGCACTTGATCGATCTCGTCTTGAGTCAGTTCCGTCATTTCAATCTCCGTCAGTTGAAGGGCCGAGAACGGTCGGCCGCCGTTTCCCCGGCGTCGATCACTCGCCGCCGGAAGATCGATGTCCCGCTAGATCCGCCTGGCCGTCGCCAGCAGCGGTTCCAGCAGCCACTCCCAGATGCGCCGGTGCTCCAGCGTCACGTCGGCGTCGAGCGCCATGCCGGCGCGCAGCGGCAGATCGCGGCCATACGCGGCGATCGCCTGGCGCTCC
>NZ_VOSR01000309.1:0-739 GCF_007997345.1 Mitsuaria sp. TWR114 | reverse complement strand
GCGCAGCGCCTGCGCCAGGCCGCCCGCCGCGGCGCGCAGATCGTCGCGCTGGGGGGCTCGGTCGAAGACTGGAAGATGACGGTCGCTTCGACGCTCGTCGCCGCGCCGTCGGCTTGGGCCGCTGAACTGGCCAACGTCGCCACCGCGATCGGCGCCGCCAAGGGCGTCAGCGCTCCGGCGCAAGCGAGCCAGGGCCAAGCGACGGACGCCGCCAAGGCGATCGCCGACGCGCTGCTGTCGGGCGAGCGCAAGGCCGTGCTGCTGGGCAATGCCGCGATCCAGCATCCGCAGGCCGCGACGCTGCTGTCGCTGGCGAACTGGATCGGCGAGCAGACCGGCGCCAGCGTCGGCGTGCTGTCGGCCGCGGCGAACACCGTCGGCGCCCAGCTGGTCAAGGCCCAGCCGGGGCAGGGCGGCCGTTCGGCGGCCCAGCTGCTGAACGACCAGCCGGCCAAGGCGCTGCTGCTGCTGAACACCGACCCGGTGCTGGACGGCCCGAATGCCGCCGCCGCCGCCAAGGCCGTCAACGCGGCCGAGATGGTCGTCGTGCTGAGCCCGTTCAAGGCCGGCCCGGTGGTCGAGTTCGCCGACGTGCTGCTGCCCACGGCCCCGTTCACCGAGACCTCGGGCAGCTTCGTCAACGCGGAGGGCCGCCTGCAGAGCTTCGTCGGCGTGGCCAAGGCCCGCGGCGAAACCCGTCCGGGCTGGAAGATCCTGCGCGTGCTGGGCAACCTGCTGG
>NZ_VOSR01000308.1:0-6120 GCF_007997345.1 Mitsuaria sp. TWR114 | reverse complement strand
TCCAGCCAGGCCAGCGGCGCGTGGAAGGCCGTCGGCGTCACGGCGGCGGCGCTCATGCGGCGCTCCGCGGCGGGTGGGTCGGTGGGTTGGCGGCGGACGGGTTGGCCGACGGGTTGGCCATCAGGTAGGCCTGCAGCAGCATCGTCAGCACCGGTCGCACCCGCTCGACACAGCCCGCGTCGAGCTCGTAGCCGGTGAAGCCCATGTCGTTCTCGACCATGTAGCAGCGGTAGCACATCTCCAGCTGCACCGCCTGCTGGCCCAGCTCGGGCCGGCCGTACTGGCGCGTGATGTAGCCGCCCTTGAAACGGCCGTCGACGACCCAGCTGAAATCGTCCTGCGCCTGCAGCACGATCTCGATCGCCTGGCGCGTGATCTGCTTGCAGGACTTGCCCTCGACGGTGCCGATGTTGAGGTCGGGCAGGCGGCCCTCGAAGAGCCAGGGCAGCTCCGAGCGGATGCTGTGGGCCTCGAACAGCAGCGCGACGCCGTGCTCCTGCCGCAGCCGCTGCAGCTCGCCCTGCAGCGCCTGGTGGTACGGCGCCCAGTACTGCTCGATGCGGCGCTGCTTCTCGGCCGCGTCCGGCGCCAGGCCGTCCTGGTAGAGCGGCTCGCCGGTGAAGAAGCGCGTCGGACAGAGCTCGGTGTTGGAGGCGCCGGGATACATCGGCGTGTCCTCGGGCGGGCGGTTCAGGTCGATCAGGTAACGCGAGAAACGCGGCACCAGCATCCCGGCGCCGAGCTGCTCGGCGATCGGCGCGTACAGCGGCTCCAGGTGCCAGTCGGTGTCCTCGCTGCCCAGCGCGCGCGGCACATAACGGTGATGCTGGTCGGCCGGGATCTCGCGGCCCACGTGCGGCATGCTGATCAGCAGCGGGGTGCGGCCGCGCCGCAGTTCAAAGACGTCGTGCTTCATCGCTCGTTCCTCTTGTCTCCGCGCGACGGCAACAGGCCGCCGCGCCGCGGCCGCGATCACGTCGTCGCGCGATCGTCCGCCGCTTGTCTCACGCTCGCGCCTGGCCGCCGACCACCACCTGGCGCAGCGGGTTGCGTCCGAACCAGTAGGCCAGCTCGCGCGGATGCGCGGCCTCCCAGACGCAGAAATCGGCGCGCAGGCCGGCGACCAGCCGCCCGCGGTCGGGCAAGCCGAGCGCCCGCGCCGCGTTCACCGTCAGGCCGCGCAGCGCCTCCTCCGGCGTCATGCGGAAGAAGGTGCAGGCCATGTTCAGCATCAGCAGCAGCGACAGGCCCGGCGAGCTGCCCGGGTTGTGGTCGGTCGCCAGCGCGATCGGGACGCCGGCGTCGCGCAGCGCCTGGACCGGCGGCAGCTTGGTCTCGCGCAGGAAGTAGAACGCGCCGGGCAGCAGCACCGCGACGGTGCCGGCCCGCGCCATCGCGGCGATGCCGTCCTCGCTCAGCCATTCGAGGTGATCGCAGGACAGCGCGCCGAACTCGGCCGCCAGCGCGGCGCCGCCCTGGTCGCTGAGCTGTTCCGCATGCAGCTTGACCGGCAGCCCGAGCGCGCGCGCGGCCTCGAAGACACGGCGGGTCTGCGCCGGCGTGAAGGCGATGCGCTCGCAGAACACGTCGACCGCGTCGACCAGGCCCTCGCGCTGGAGTTGCGGCAGCCAGGCGCAGACGGCGTCGACGTACTCGTCCTGCCGACCTTCGAATTCCGGCGGCAGCGCATGCGCGCCCAGGCAGGTGGTGCGCACCGTCAGGCCCAGCCCGGCCAGCTGGCGCGCCACCCGCAGGCACTTCGCCTCGTCCGCCAGCGACAGGCCGTAGCCGGACTTCACCTCCAGCGTGGTCAGCCCCTCGGCCATCAGCGCGCGGGCGCGCGCCACCGCCAGCGTCCACAGCGCCTGCTCGCCGGCGGCGCGCGTCGCGGCGACGGTGGAGCGGATGCCACCGCCGGCGCGGGCGATCTCCTCATAGGTCGCGCCCTGCAGGCGCAGCTCGAATTCCGCCGATCGCTCGCCGCCGTAGACCAGGTGGGTGTGGCAGTCGATCAGCCCGGGCGTCACCAGCGCGCCGCCCAGGTCGTGCGTCTCGGCGACGCCCTCGCGCCACTCGGCCGGCAGCTCCGCCGCGGGGCCGACCCAGCGCAGTTGCTCTCCCTCGACCAGCAGCGCGCCGTCGTGCACCAGTCCCCAGTCGCGCTCGCCGGCGAAGGTTGCCAGCGTCGCATGGGTCCACAGGGCGCGGCGTGGCGCGGCGGTCGAGGTCATCCTCATGTGTCGCTCCAGACCAGCCACCAGGCCGGCCCATGTTGATCGCCGTCGTCGAAGACGCAGCTGTGCGCGGCCGGCGATTCACACCAGGCCAGCGTGTGGGGCGCCAGCGGCACCGAGCGGTGACCGTGGATCAGCAAGCCGCCTTCCTGCGTGAACAGGCCCAGCCAGCGCGCGCCGTGCGGGATCAGCGGCCGGTCGGCCGGCTGCAGCCGGAACACGCCGGCATCGCGCCGGTGCATCACGTTGAAGTCCTGCGTCGGGCCGTCGATCAGCGTGCAGTCGGGCGCGTCCTCGCCGGGAAACCGGACCATGCCCTCGTTGGGCTTGAGCGCACGGCCACGCATGATCACGCCCTCCCCCGACAGCACGCCGAACCAGCGGTCCACGCCGGGGTAGGCCGAGAACGGGCCGTCGCGGTCGATGTCCGCGACGCTGATGCGCACCTTCCAGTCCGCGACGTGCGGCCACGCGAGCAGCTCGCGGGTCCGGCCTCCCCCATTGCGCCACGGGGTCGGGGCAACCTCGTCGGCGGTGATCCTCATCCAGCTCATGTCATCCAACTGCACAGGGCTATTGCTGAAGGGCGGGATTCTCGAAGACTCGCTCATGAGGACACGTCACCAAACGTCAACCCGGGGGTCACGCCTGGAAGCTCCCCTCTAGCAGGTAGCGGCTGGCCGGATGCACCAATCGCACCGCCGTCACCGCGCGGCCCTGGCTGGATGTGACACGTTTCACGACCAGGCAGGGTTCGCCGCGCGGCATGCCCAGCAGCCGGGCCTCGAGCGCCACCGGCATGGCGGCCTCGATGGTGTAGCGCGCTTCCGACAGCGGCGCGACTTCCAGCAGGTAGTGGGTGGGCGTGACGCGCGTGAAGTCCTGGTCCATGTAGGCCGGCGCGCAGGCCGGATTCACGAGCCGGTCCTCGCACTGGATCGCGATGCCGTTCTCGCGGTGGACGATGACGCTGTGGAACAGCGTCGCGCCGGTACGCACGCCCAGCAGGCCGGCCTGTTCGGCATTGGCCTTGATCGTCTCCAGGACATGGACGCTGGCCTCGTGCCGGTGATTGCGCGCGGCGATCTCCTCATGCACGTCGCGCACCGTCAGCGTCGAGGCGATGCGGTGCAGCTGCGCCACGAAGCTGCCCACGCCCTGCACCCGCTCGACCAGGCCTTCCTGGTGCAGCTCGCGCAGCGCGCGATTGACCGTCATGCGGCTGACGCCGAAGGTCTCGGTCAGGTCCGCCTCCGACGGCAGGCGCTCGCCCGGCCGCCAGCGCCCGCCCGCGATGCCTTCGCGCAGGTGCGTCTTGACCTTCAGGTACTGCGGCGCGGGGCCGCCCGCACCGCTCAACGCGGAGGCCGGAAGGGAGCTCGAGGACTTCGTCGCCATGGGGTCGCATCCTACTTGACTGTACTTGTATAGACAACTAGAGTCCGCCGCATCCCGCCAGCAGATGCGACACGCACGACGGCGCCCAGGAGACATCCATGACCGTATCGACTTCCGCCGCGTCGCGTGCCGGCGCGTCCGCCCCGCCGGACCGGCTGCTGGAGACGCGCACCATCGACCGCGTGCCCGAACGCGAGCGCCACGGCAGCCCGGGCAGCCAGTTCAGCCTCTGGATGGCGGCCAACCTGCAGATCACCGCGGTGGTGGACGGCGCCCTGGCCATCGTCTTCGGCGCGGAGGCGCTGACGGCGATCGTCGGCCTGCTGCTGGGCAACCTGCTGGGCGGCACGGTGATGGCGCTGCATTCGGCGCAGGGACCGCGGTTGGGCCTGCCGCAGATGATCTCCAGCCGGGTGCAGTTCGGCGTCAAGGGCGCGGCCCTGCCGCTGCTGCTGACGCTGGTGATGTACCTGGGCTTCGCCGCGACCGGCACGGTGCTGTCGGGCCAGGCGATCAACCTGCTGCTGGGCGCGGAGTCACCGCTGGTGGGCATCGCGATCTTCGGCGGGCTGACCGCGCTGATCGCCACCGTGGGCTACCGGCTGATCCACGTCGTCGGCCGCATCGCCACGGTGCTGGGGATCCTGGGCTTCGGCTACCTGGCGCTGCGGCTGTTCCAGCAGCAGGACGTGGGCGCCGTCTTCGGCCAGAAGCCTTTCACCATGGCCTCGCTGCTGCTGACGATGGCGCTGTCGGCCGGCTGGCAGCTGACCTTCGCGCCCTACGTGGCCGACTACTCGCGCTACCTGCCGTCCGGCACCTCGACCGCGCGCACCTTCTGGACCACCTTCGCCGGCACGGTGCTGGGCGCGCAGCTGGCGATGACCTTCGGCGTGCTGGTGGCGGCGGCCGGCGGCGGATTCCTGAAGAACCAGGTCGGCTTCATGGGCGAGCTCGCCGGGCCGGCCGTGGCCGCGGCGATCTACGCGGTGATCGTCGCCGGCAAGCTGACCGTCAACTGCCTGAACGCCTATGGCGGCTGCATGACGCTGCTGACCACGCTGGGCGCCTTCCGGCCGTCGCTGCGCATCGGCGCGGCGGCCCGCGCGGCGACCATCCTGGGCTTCGTGCTGGCCTCGATGGCGATCGCGGTGCTGGCCAGCGCCGACTTCCTGAACCACTTCAAGAACTTCGTGCTGCTGCTGCTCGCGGTCTTCGTGCCCTGGAGCGCGATCAACCTGGTGGACTACTACCTGGTCTCGCGCGAGAAGGTCGACATCCCCGCGCTCTACGACCCGCAGGGCCGCTACGGCGCCTGGAACGCGATGGCGCTGGGCTGCTACCTGCTGGGCGTGATCGTGCAGATCCCCTTCCTCAACCAGAAGCTGTACCGCGGCCCGATCGCCGACTGGCTGGGCGGCGCCGACATCTCCTGGATCGTCAGCCTGGTGCTGACCTCGCTGGTCTATTACCCGCTGGCGCGCCGCACGATGCGGGTGCCCGCCACCATGATCTATCCCGACGGCGAGACGGCCCCCGGCCGCCGCTGACCCCACGCCCCCTCACGCCACACGATCCCGAGCCTCCCGAGAAGGAACCGCCATGAGCCACGCGCACCACGCCCAACCCCGTCCCGTCCGTGCCCCGATCGGCACGCAGCTCACCTGCAAGAACTGGCTGATCGAGGCCGCCTACCGGATGATCCAGAACAACCTGGATCCGGTCGTGGCCGAGAACCCCGATGCGCTGGTGGTCTACGGCGGCATCGGCAAGGCGGCGCGCAACTGGGACTGCTTCGAGCAGATCCTGACCTCGCTCAAGAACCTCAACGAGGACGAGACCCTGCTGATCCAGTCGGGCAAGCCGGTGGGCGTCTTCCCCTCGCATGTCGACGCGCCGCGCGTGCTGCTGGCCAACTCCAACCTGGTGCCGGCCTGGGCCAACTGGGAGCACTTCAACGAGCTCGATCGCAAGGGCCTGATGATGTACGGCCAGATGACGGCCGGCTCCTGGATCTACATCGGCTCGCAGGGCATCGTGCAGGGCACGTATGAGACCTTCGCCGAGGCCGGCCGCCAGCACTTCGGCGGCGACATGGTCGGCCGCTGGGTGCTGACCGCCGGCCTGGGCGGCATGGGCGGCGCGCAGCCGCTGGCGGCGACCTTCGCCGGCGCCTGCTCGCTGACCATCGAATGCCAGCAGTCGCGCATCGACTTCCGCCTCAAGACCCGCTACGTCGACGAGCAGGCCGCCGACCTGGACGACGCGCTGGCCCGCATCGCCAGGTACACGGCCGAGAAGAAGGCCGTCTCCATCGCGCTGCTGGGCAACGCGGCGGAAGTGCTGCCGGCGTTGGCGGCCCGCGTGAAGGCCGGCAGCGCGATCAAGCCGGACCTGGTCACCGACCAGACCTCGGCGCACGACCTGATCAACGGCTACCTGCCGGTGGGCTGGACCGTCGAGCAGTGGAAGGCCGCCGCCGCCGATC
>NZ_VOSR01000307.1:0-9960 GCF_007997345.1 Mitsuaria sp. TWR114 | reverse complement strand
GTGCGCACGCCGGAGGAGCTGCGCGCCGCGGTCGAGCAGGCCCGGCGCCAGCATTGGTGCCTGGTGGACCAGGAACTCGAGGACGGCGTGCTGACCGTGGCCGCGCCGATCGCCGGCCGCGATGGCAAGGTCGTCGCGGCGATCAACATCAGCACCCATGCGTCGCGGACGCCGCCGCAGGTGCTGCTCGAGCAGGGACTGCCCAAGCTGCAGGCGGCGGCGCAGAGCCTGTCGCAGCTGCTGGTGTTGATGAAGAAGGACTGATCGCGCCGCGGAGCCCAGTCCGCGGGACTGGGCTCGGTCCCTTCTCACCCCATGTGCAGGCCGCCGTTGCAGCTGAAGTCCGCCCCGGTGGTGAACCCGGACGACTCGCCCGCCAGCCAGCCGACGATGGAGGCGATCTCCTCCGGCTCGCCCAGGCGCTTGACCGGGATGCCGGCGACGATCTTCTCCAGCACGTCCGGGCGCACCGCCTTGACCATGTCCGTGCCGATGTAGCCCGGGCTGACCGTGTTCACCGTGACGCCCTTGGCGGCGAGTTCCTGCGCCAGCGCCATCGTGAAGCCATGCATGCCGGCCTTGGCCGCCGAGTAGTTGGTCTGGCCCGCCTGCCCCTTCTCGCCGTTGACCGACGAGATGTTGATGATGCGGCCCCATCCCTTGTCCACCATGCCGGGCACCACCTGCTTGGTGACGTTGAACATGCTGTTCAGGTTGGTGTCGATGACGGTGTCCCACTCGTCGCGGGTCATCTTCAGGAACATGCGGTCCTTGGTCACGCCCGCGTTGTTGACCAGCACATCGATCTTGCCGTGCTCGGCGATCGCGCGGTCGAAGGCCGCGACGGTCGAGTCCCAGTCGGCGACGTTGCCGACCGACGCATGGAAGGTGTAGCCCAGCGCGGACTGCTCGCCCAACCACTTGGCATGGTCGCGGCTGGGGCCGCAACCGGCGATGACCTTGAAGCCATCCTTGTGGAGGCGCTGGCAAATGGCGGTGCCGATGCCGCCCATCCCGCCGGTGACGTATGCAACTTTCTGACTCATCTTGCTTGCCTCCTGAGGGGCCCGCCGGGCCGCCGCGTCCGCGGCCGGGGTGCCTGGAATGTCGGAACGGATACGACGCGCGAAAGGAAATCCGCGCTCAGCGCTCGACGCACAGGGCCACGCCCATGCCGCCGCCGATGCACAGGCTGGCGATGCCCTTCCTGGCATCGCGCTTGATCATCTCGTGCAGCAGCGTCACCAGGATCCGGGCGCCGGACGCGCCGATCGGATGACCCAGCGCGATCGCGCCGCCGTTGACGTTGACCTTGCTCAGGTCCCAGCCCATCTCCTGATGGACGGCGCAGGCCTGCGCGGCGAAGGCCTCGTTGATCTCGAGCAGGTCCAGGTCCTTGGCCTGCCAGCCGGCGCGCTCCAGCGCCTTGCGCGACGCCGGCACCGGGCCCATGCCCATGGTCTTGGGATCCACGCCGGCGCTCGCGTAGGACGCGATCCGCGCCAGCGGCGTCAGTCCCAGCGCCTTCGCCTTCGCATCGGTCATCAGCACCAGGCCGGCCGCGCCGTCGTTCAGGCCCGACGCGTTGCCGGCGGTCACCGAGCCCGCCTTGTCGAAGGCCGGCTTCAGGCCGGCGAGCGCCTCGGCGGTCGACTTGCGGTTGATGAACTCGTCCGCCGCGAAGACGACCGGATCGCCCTTCTTCTGCGGAATCGTCACCGGCACGATCTCGGCGGTGAAGCGGCCGGCGTCCTGCGCCGCCGCGGCCTTCTGCTGGCTGGCCAGCGCCAGCTCGTCCTGCTGCGCGCGGCTGACGTGGTACTCCTTGGCCACGTTCTCGGCGGTGATGCCCATGTGGTACTGGTTGTACACATCCCACAGGCCGTCGACGATCATCGTGTCCACGAGCTTCCAGTCGCCCATGCGCTGGCCGTCGCGCGAGCCCGGCAGCACGTGCGGCGCCAGGCTCATGCTCTCCTGGCCGCCGGCGATGACGATTTCGGAGTCGCCGTCGCGGATCGCCTGCGCCGCCAGCATCACGGCCTTCAGGCCGGAGCCGCAGACCTTGTTGATCGTCAGCGCGGGCACGGTGACCGGCAGGCCTGCCTTGATCACCGCCTGGCGCGCGGGGTTCTGGCCCACGCCCGCGGTCAGCACCTGGCCGAGGATGACCTCGTTGATCTGCTCGCCCTGCAGGCCGCTGCGGCGCAGCAGTTCCTGGATCACGATCGCGCCCAGCTCGCTGGCCGGCATCTTCGACAGCGTCCCTCCGAACTTGCCGATCGGCGTACGTGCCGCGGCGACGATGACGATGTCTTGCGGTGAACTCATGACTCGCTCCTCTTTCGAAACTGCTGAACTGCGGATGTCAGCGGGATGAAGGTGATGACTCCTGGACGCGGCGCGGGCGGCCTCACGCGCGCTGCTTCACATAACGGCCCGGCGCCGGCTCGATCGCCGCATGGCCGCGGCCGCCCGGCGCGCGCGGTGCCGCCTTCAGCGGGCCCGCGTGGCCGGCCAGCCACTGCGACCAGTCGGGCCACCAGCTGCCGGGATGCTCGGTGGCGTTCTGCAGCCATTGCTGAGGGTCGGCCGGCAGCGCCGTGCCCTTGCCGATCCAGTGGCTGCGCTTCTTCTTCTCCGGCGGATTGATGACGCCGGCGATGTGCCCGGACGCGCCGAGCACGAAACGCCGCTTGCCCTTGAAGACCTGCGTGCTGCGGTAGGCGGCATCCCAGGGGACGATGTGGTCCTCGCGCGAGCCGTAGATGTAGACCGGCGCCTGGATCCGACCGAGGTCGATCGCCTCGCCGCAGACGGTCAGGCGGCCGGGGATGCGCAGCTCGTTCTGCAGGTAGGTGTGGCGCAGGTACCAGCAGTACATCGGGCCCGGCAGGTTGGTCGCATCGCCGTTCCAGTACAGCAGGTCGAAGGCCGGCGGCGCGTCGCCCTTGAGGTAGTTGCCGACGACGTAGTTCCACACCAGGTCGTTCGGGCGCAGGAAGCTGAAGGTCGTCGCAAGCTCCTGGCCCTTGAGCAGGCCGGGGCCGCTCACCGCCTGGTCGCCCAGTGTCATCTCCCGCAGCTTCACCGCCTGCTCGTCGATGAACAGGTCCAGCACGCCGTTGCTGCTGAAGTCGATCAGCGTGGTCAGCAGCGTGACGCTCTCGGCGGGCTGCTGGCCTCTGGCGGCCAGCACCGCCAGCGCGGTCGCCAGGATGGTGCCGCCGACGCAGAAACCCAGCGTGTTGATCGTCTCGGTCCCTGCGATCTCACGCACCACCTCGATGGCCTTGATCGCGGCCTGGCCGATGTAGTCGTCCCAGGTCCAGTGCACGCAGTCCGCATCCGGGTTGCGCCAGCTCACCACGAAGGTGCGGTGGCCCTGCGCGACCGCGTGGCGGATCAGCGAGTTCTCCGGCTGCAGGTCGAGGATGTAGTACTTGTTGATGCAGGGCGGCACCATCAGCAGCGGCCGGGCATGCACCTTCGTGGTGAGCGGCTTGTACTCGAGCAGCTGGAAGAAGTCGTTCTCGAAGACCACGCTGCCTTCGGTCGTCGCGACGTTGCGGCCAACCTCGAAGGCCGATTCGTCGGTCTGCGACACATGGCCGCGCCGCACATCGGCCATCAGCAGCTGTAGGCCGCGGGCGAGGCTCTCGCCCTGCGTGTTCAGCGCGCGCTGCTGGGCCTCGGGATTGAGGGCGAGGAAGTTGCTCGGCGAGGCCGCGTCGATGAACTGCTGCACGGCGAAGCGCACGCGGGCGCGGGTCTTGTCGTCGCCCTGCACCTGATCGGCCATGCGCTGCAGCGTCTTCGCATTGAGCAGGTAGAGCTGCGCGGTGAAGTGGGCCAGGCGGTTGTTGTTCCAGGAGGCATCGGCGAAGCGGCGGTCCTTCAGCGCGGCGCCGGAGGCCGGTGCGCCATCGCTCGCGTGGGACTCGGCAAGCGCCGCGTTCCAGAGCTCGCCGGCTTGGCGGAGATAGTCCGATTGCAGCTGCGACCAGGCGTCTGGCGCGACCTGCATGGCCTGCAGCTGCTTGAAGGCGTCGCCGAATCCATGTGACAGGCCGGCCGCGGCCTGCTGTGCCTGCTGGGCCCACTGCTCGAAACCGGGGAACGATGCGCCGGGGAATCCGGCCGCGGCGTTGTTCGCGCTCATGTGTCTCCTCATGCCGACTTGAGCAAGAAGCTTGCCACAGCCGATCACGAGGATCACCGAGGTCGCTTCGCATATGCTCAGGCGCTTTGTAGCCCGTTCAGCTTACCCCCGCGTGACGATGATGTCGCCGATGACCCGAGGAATTTGCTGATGTATCTGGTGGCCATCGCCTGGATGTATGTGGTGCTGATGATGGCCGTGGCCGAGGCCTTCAGCCCGCAAGGCACGGTGCTCGGCGCGCTGGTCACGCTGGTGTTCTACGGCCTGATGCCGCTCTCGATCGTGATGTACCTGATGGGCACGCCACGGCGGCGCGCCGCGCGCCGGCGGGCCGAGGCCGACGACGCGGCGCAAGCGGCTCAAGCGACGAAAGCGAATCAAGCCGACGAAGCCGCCACGGCGGCCCGCGCGCCGGTCTCACCGCAGCCGGATGACGGCGGCCATGCGGCCGCTGCGCAGCCCATCGACACGTTCGTGGCGGAACGAAAAGAATCGTGACGGCTCGCTCAAGGTGCACCAGCCGCCACCGCTGATCGCGTCCAGGCCCAGCGCCGCCAGCCTGCGCCGCGCCAGTCCGTAGAGATCGACCCGCCAGCGCGGCTCGCCCTGCGCATTGGGCTCGAAGCGGAACAGCGGCTGGTCGGCGTGTACCGGCTCGGCACCGAAGGCCGCCAGCACGTCGGCGCCGACCTCGAAGCGCGCCGGGCCGATGCCCGCGCCCATCCAGGCCTGGATCTCGCAGGCGTCGCAGCCGGTTGCCTCGCGCATGGCGGCGACCGTGTTCTCCAGCACCCCACCGGCCAGGCCGCGCCAGCCCGCGTGCGCGGCGCCGACCACGCCCGGTCCGGCGAACAGCACCGGCAGGCAGTCCGCCACCATGACCGCGCAGGCCAGCGCGGGATCGGTGCTGACGGCGGCGTCGGCGGGCTCGGGGTCGGCGTCCGGCGCCGCATGCGTGGCGCGCAGCCGCAACACCGTGGTCCCGTGAACCTGCTTCAGGAAGACCGGCTGAGCGCCGATCGCGGCGGCGACACGGCGCCGGTTCTCGGCGACATGCGCCGGCTCGTCGCCCACCGACCGGCCCAGGTTCAGGCTGGCGAGGCCGCGCCGCTCGGCCGGTCCCTCCGCGCCGCCGCTGACGCCGCCAGCACGCGTGGTCATGAACGCGACAACGTCGGGCGCGGCCCAGTCGGGCCGCAGCCAGTCGGGATGCGGCGCGTCGACGGAGTTCATGGCCGCGTCGCCCGCAGGCTCACTCCGCATCGGGACAGGCGCTGGGCTGCGTCTGGCGAAAGGCCTCCTGCGACATGCAGTGCTCGAAGATCGCCATGACCGTGGGCACGTGGTCGAGGCGACAGTCGAAGCGCTGGGCGTTGAAGATCTGCGGCACCAGCACGCAATCGGCCATCGTGGGCGCATCGCCGAAGCAGAAGCGGCCAGCGCGGCCCTCCGCCTTCAGGCGCTGCTCGACCACGGCCAGCCCGCTCTCCACCCAGTGCTGGTACCAGCGGGTCTTGTTGTCGTCGCCGACGCCGAGTTCCTTCACCAGGTAGCGCAGCACCCGCAGGTTGTTGAGCGGATGGATCTCGCAGGCGATGTCCTGGGACAGCGCGCGGATGTAGGCACGGCACAGCGCGTCGCCGGGCAGCAGCGGGGGCTCGGGATGGACCTCGTCGAGGTACTCGATGATGGCCATCGACTGCGTGATGACGGCATCGCCGTCCTTGAGCAGCGGCACCAGGCGCGAGGCCGACACGGCCGAGTACGACTCATTGAACTGCTCGTTCTTCGCGAGGTGCACCGACTTGTAGTCGAAGTCCAGGCCCTTGAGCGCCAGCGCGATGCGGACCCGGTAGGACGCCGACGAGCGGAAGTAGTTGTAGAGCTCCATGGCCGGCGATGATGCCACGGGGGCCCGCGATGGAGGCCGCTACACTGCGCCCCATGTTCCAAGCGCGGCGCTACCAGCATTGCCCCACCTGCGGCGGCCAGATCGAATACCGCGTCCCGGCCGACGACAACCGGGAGCGGGCCACCTGCACGCAGTGCGGGGCGATCCATTACGAGAACCCGCTGAACGTCGTGGGCACCTTGCCGGTCTGGGGCGAACAGGTGCTGCTGTGCAAGCGCGCGATCGAACCGCGACTGGGCAAGTGGACCTTGCCGGCCGGCTTCATGGAGCTGGGCGAGACGCTGGCCGAGGGCGCGCAGCGCGAGACGGTCGAGGAGGCCGGCGCGCGGATCGAGCTCGAGAACCTGTACTGCGTGATGAACGTGGTGCGCGTCGGTCAGGTCCACCTGTTCTACCGCGCCCGGCTGCTGAGCCCCGACTTCGATCCGGGCCCGGAGACGCTCGAGGCCCGGCTGTTCCACGAACACGAGATCCCCTGGGACGAGATCGCGTTCCACACCATCCGCGAAACGCTGCAGCGCTTCTTCGACGACCGCCGCAGCGGCCGCGGTTATCCGCTGCACACCGCGGACATCAGCTGAGCCCTTGGCGCCGACGCGCTTCGGCCAACATGGCGTCCCGTTCGGCGGCGAGCTCCTCGCGTGGGACGACGTCGCCGCGCAACGCGGCCTTGACGCCATTGTCTTCCTGGCGCTCCATGAGCACTTCATGCTCGGTCACATCAGGCTCGTCAGGATCCGTGCGCTCGACCCAGCGCTTGACGAGGAACTCGACGAGTTCGTCCATGTCGATCGTCAGGCGGCTCGCGAGCGCCTCGACGCGGGCCTTGATCTGCTCGTCAATCTGGACGTGGAAATCGACGCGCGGCATGAACGGTTCAAGGGGTTGGAGAACGGCGGACACTCTGCACCTGATCTTTCAGCGACAAGAGGAAGGCGCGCATTCTGAGAGCTTCAGATCGCTTGGCAAGAGCGCTTGACGGCCGTCAAGCGCTTCACCGACTTGGATCAGTCAGGGCTTGATCTCCTGCGCGGACGCCCACGGACCGGTGATGCCGTCGAGTTCGCAATCCCACAGCGCCTGCGCGTCGAGCGCGTCGGTCACGCCTTCGGCATAGACCTTCAGCGACAGGCTGCGCAGCATGACCACCAGGCTGCGCACGAAGGCTGCGCGCGCCACGTCCGCCGACACCCCGCTCACCACCGAGCTGTCCAGCTTCACGTAGTCCAGACCCGCCTGGAAAAGACGATCAATTTGAGCCAGTCCCGCGCCCGCGTGTTCCAGGCCGAGCTGGACGCCCAGCGGTCGCAGTTGCCGGCCCAGTTCCTGCAGCGTCTCGAAGTGTTGCACCGCGGCCGGCTCGGCCAGTTCCAGGCCGATGGCGCGCCGCACCGAGGCCGGTGCCGCCTGCACCAGTTCGCGCGCCCGCGCGATGAAGCTGCCGTCGTTGAGCGTGGCCGGCGCCACGTTGACGCAGCGCGCGCGCTGGTCCTGCTGCGTGGCCTGCAGTGCGAGCGCGAGCGCCTGCAGGTCCGCCTCCGCGCTCAGCCGGTGGCGCAGCGCCAGCGGCAGCCAGCGCGCGGCCGGCTCGAACTCGCCGACCGGATTGAGCTTGAGCTGCAGCGGACATTCCAGGTGCAGCACCTGCCGCTCGCGGCCGATCAGCGGGAACTCCAGCAGCCGGCTGCGCTGCTGCGCCAGCGCGTCCGAGATCAGCGCGCGCCAGGCCCGCTCGCCCTGCGCGACCTCGTCCGACGGCGGCGCCTCGCGCAGCTCCAGCACGACGCCCTCGCCCTGCTCGGCCTTGGCCAGCGCCGCGTCGGCCGCGGCGAACCAGGCGCTCATCGGCTGGTCACGCATCAGCTCGACCGCGCCCAGCGCGACGCCCACGCCCGAACCGAGGTTCTGCAGGCCCGCCCGCAGCGCATCGGCCAGCGCCTGCGCCGTGTCGCCGACCACGTTCGGCGCCGGCAGCCACAGCGCGAAATCCGAGCCGTTGAGCCGGCCTGCCAGGCAGCCGCGGACCTGCTCCGGATAGACACGCAGCGCCTGCGCGATCGCCACCAGCGCCTGGTCGGTCGCCCCATGGCCGAGCCGCTGGTTCAGGCCCTGCAGGTCCTTCAGCCGCAGCAGCACCAGGCCGGCGCGCAGCGGACCGTCATCGCGCTCGAGCGCGGAATTGAGTTCCGCCACGAATTGCCGCCGGTGCGACAGCCCGGTCAGCTCGTCGCACAGCAGCTGGTGATGCAGCGTGCGCAGCTGCTCGGCCTGGGCCTCGAACATCTGCCGCGTGCGCACCACCATCGTGTTCATCGCGCTGGTCAGCTTGCGCATCTCCGGCACGCGCGGCTCGAGCACGGTTTCGAAGCGCCCCTGCGTCACGCCCTCGGCCTGGCGCACCGCCGTGTCCAGCGGCCGGCGCAGCCGCGACAGCACGATCGCCGCCGCCACGCCCGTGACCACGCCCACCAGCAGCAGCCAGCTCGCCGTGCTCAGGGTCGCGCGCCACAGCGCCTCGTGGACATAGCCGGTCTGGCCGCGCAGCTCGATCTCGCCGACCGCCTTCCAGCCGTCCGACACCTTGGCCACGCCCGGCGCCACGTCCAGCGGCAGCAGGGCCACGAACCAGCGCGGCGCATGCGCGACCTGCGGCGTCTCCAGGTGCCGCTCGAACACCTGCGCCCCGCCGCCGTCGCGCCAGCGCACGCTTTCGTAGGCGCCCGCGTCGAACTGCGCCGAGATCAGCAGCGACATCAACTCCGCGTCGCCCTTCTGCTGCGATAGCGCCAGCGCCAGCGCATTGGCGTTGTCGGCGTTCTTCAGCTGGGCCTGCGTCTGCAGCAGCTCGCGCAGCGACCAGGTGCTCACCGCCACGCCGCCCAGCACGGACGCCAGCACCGCGCCCAGGACCAGGCACCAGATTTGTCTTATCAGGGACATGTCGTGAATTCTCCGTCGCCCTTCGTCTTGTCGTCTCCGGCCTCTCCCGGGGGACCCGCCGCGCCGCGCCGGTCCCTCAGAAGCCCTCCGCCTTCGCCTTCGCCAGCAGGTCGCGCCACAGCGACAGCCGCACTAGCGGATTGCCCGCGGTGGTGGCGCCCACGCCGCTCCACAGGCCCTCGCCGTTGAAGCTGAACACCGGCGTGAGGTCCGGCCGCAGCGACGCGGGCCGGATCTCCGGATTGATATTGTCCAGAATCAGGGGCTCCGCCTCCGGCTGCGCATAGTAGGCCAGGACCATGTGCGCCTGGGGCCGCCCCTGGAACTGCGCCCGCACGTAGACCATCCGCAGCCGCGACTGCGGCACCCCGGCGGCCAGCAGGCTCATGTACTTCGCGATCGCGTAGTCCTCGCAGTCGCCGGCGCCCTTGTCCAGCAGCTCCAGCGGCGTCGCCCAGTAGTCGATCTGGCCCCACACCTCGATGTCGTCGCGGAACGCCACCCGCTGGTTGAAGAAGCCGTTGACCGCGGCCAGCCGGTCGCGCTCGTCCGGCATCGCGGCCGCGCGGTCGGCCATCTGGATCATCGCCTTCACCGCGGCCTGCGTCCGGGGCGACAGCTTCGCGGCCGATTCGGTCAGCCGGTCCTGGTCCCAGCCCCAGGCCAGCGCCGACCACAGTCCCGCCGTCCACGCGAGCGCCCACAGCGCCGGCCGGATTCTCCGGCCAGCACGGGACACCGTACGCGTGACGAAACGTGACATGCGCTGCAATGTATCTGCCTCCACGCCAGCCCGAGGGCGAACCGCGACGCGCCCCCCGGGGACCGGGCAATTTGCCGCTACCGCCTTCACGCGGCGCCCGGGGAGCGGCCGGGATAATCCGGCGCTCAGATGAAGACCCATGCCATCCGCCAGGAACTGGACCAGGCGCGCGCGAGCAGGCCG
>NZ_VOSR01000306.1:0-5909 GCF_007997345.1 Mitsuaria sp. TWR114 | reverse complement strand
GGGCCAGCGCGACGGCGGCACACAGGCTCGGCAGCAGGGGCAGGGCACGTCGTCGCAGCATCGCCGGGGATGCTAGCGGCGCCCTTCTCCGCGGTTGCGGCAGCGGCGCGACAGACGAGCCCCGTCAATGGGGGGCTTGGCGGGCGGTGTGCGGATAAACCCCGACGACGACGCGCCGCGACGCGGCGGGCACGCCTGGCGAGGCGGCCCGGGCCTACTTCGCCAGCGGGAGCGTGATGGCGTCGATGCGCGCGAGGATCTCCGGCGTGAGCCGCGGCGTGACGGCCAGCGCGCCGAGGTTGTCCTGCAGTTGCGAGAGCCGGCTCGCGCCCAGGATCACCGTGGAGACCCGCGGGTTGCGGTTGATCCAGGCGATGGCCAGCTGCGCCAGCGTGCAGCCCAGTTCCTGCGCGATCGTGGCCAGCTCGCCGACGGCGGCATTGCGCTGTGGCTCCTGCAGCTGCTCGCGCAACCAGGACATGCTCTCCATCGCGCCGCGGCTGCCCGCCGGGATGCCGTCGCGGTACTTGCCGGTCAGCAGGCCCGATGCCAGCGGGCTCCAGGTCGTCAGGCCCAGGCCGATGTCCTCGTACAGGCGGGCGTATTCCTTCTCGACGCGCTGGCGGTGGAACAGGTGGTACTGAGGCTGCTCCATCACCGGCTTGTGCAGGTGGTGGCGCTCGGCGATGTCCCAGGCGGCGCGGATCTCGTCGGCGCTCCATTCGCTGGTGCCCCAGTACAGCGCCTTGCCCTGCGTGATCATGTCGCTCATCGCGCGCACCGTCTCCTCGATGGGCGTGTGCGGGTCGGGGCGGTGGCAGTAGACCAGGTCGATCTCGTCCAGGCCGAAGCGCTTGAGCGAGCCATCGATGGCCTGCATCAGGTACTTGCGGTTCAGCGTGTCCTTGTAGTTGACGGTCGTGCCCGACTTGTCGATGCCCCAGTAGAACTTGGTCGAGACGACGTAGGTGTGGCGGCCCCAGCCCAGCTGGCGCAAGGCCTGACCCATGATCTCCTCGCTCTTGCCCAGCGCGTAGGCCTCGGCGTTGTCGAAGAAGTTGATGCCGGCGTCGCGCGCGGCGGCCAGCATCTCGACGGCCGAGCCGGTGTCGACCTGGTTGTGATACGTCACCCAGGAGCCCAGGGACAGTTCGGACACCTGCAGGCCGCTGCGGCCGAGTCGACGGTATTGCATGCGCTTTTCCTCGTGCGTGGTTCGGGTCGGGGCGCAAGGGTAGCGGACGCACCGCGGGCTGGCCGCGCGGCATGCCGAATGCCCCGGAGGGCGGGGACGGCTTGTGCGAGAGGCGGCACCGACCATGACCAAGACACCCCTGCTCAACTGGATCAAGAAGGACGAGGCCGCCTCGCCGGCGGAGACCGTCGACCACGCCCGCCGCCAGCTGGTGCGCGGCGCGCTGGCCGCCGGCGCGCTGGCCGGGCTGCCGTTGGCCGGCTGCGGCGGCGGAGATGGCGGCGGCGATGGCGGGGACGACGGCGGCCCGCGCGTCGCGGTCGTGTTCAGCCACGGCGTGGCCAGCGGCGATCCCTTGAGCGATCGGGTCATCCTCTGGACCCGTGTGCTGGCGCAGGACGCCGCCGACACGCGCGACGTGCCGGTCACCTGGGAGGTGGCCAGCGATGCCGCCTTCGGCACCCTCGTGGCCAGGGGCAGCGCGACCGCGCGCGCGGCCGGCGACTTCTGCGTCAAGGTCGATGCCACCGGCCTGCAGCCGGGCACGCGCTACTGGTACCGCTTCAAGGCCTACCAGGCGGTGTCGACCGTGGGCCGCGCGAAGACGCTGCCCACCGGCGACGTCGCGCAGGCGAAGCTGGCGGTGTTCTCTTGCGCCAACTATCCGACCGGCTACTTCAACGTCTATGCCGAGGCCGCCAGGCGCGCCGAGGCCGAGGGCTACGACCTCGCCGTGCACCTGGGCGACTACCTCTACGAATACGGCCCTGGCCAGTACGCGAGCGGCAACGCCCAGGCGCTGGGCCGGGTGGTCGAGCCGCAGCAGGAGATCGTGGTCCTGGCGGACTACCGGCGCCGCTACGCGCAGTACCGCTCGGACGCCGACCTGCAGCGGCTGCACGCGCTGCTGCCGATGATCGCCGTGTGGGACGACCACGAGATCGCGAACGACGCCTGGCTGGGCGGCGCGCAGAACCACCAGCCGGCGACCGAGGGCGACTTCGCCGCGCGCCGGGCCGCCGCGGTGCAGGCCTGGCACGAGTGGCTGCCGGTGCGCGATGATGCCGATCCGCTGACGACCTACCGCGGCTTCGACTTCGGCTCGCTGATGTCGCTGCACATGCTGGATACGCGGGTGATCGCGCGCAGCGAACAGCTGGACTACGCGGACTACCTCGGCGTCTCGGGCCTGGACAGCGGCCGCTTCCAGGCCGACATGGCCCGCGCCGACCGCACGCTGCTGGGCGCGACGCAGGACCAGTGGCTGCAGGCGCGCCTGCAGGCATCGACGGCGACCTGGCAGGTGCTGGGGCAGCAGGTGCTGATGGGCCGGATGGACATCCCGTCGCCGATCCTCTTCGAGGCCAATGCGCCCGGCACCGGCGTGACCGTGTCGCAGTACGCGGCCATCGTCGCCAAGGCGCAGAACGACCCGGCCAGCCTGACGCCGCAGGAGCAGGCGGTGCTGAACGCGCCCAGCCTCCCCTACAACCTCGATGCCTGGGATGGTTACCCGGTCGCCCGCGAGACGCTGCTGGGCGCGGCGCGCCAGCTCGACAAGAACCTGGTCGTGCTGGCGGGCGACACCCACAACGCCTGGGCCAACGACCTGCTGGACGGGGCCAACCGCCAGGTCGGAGTCGAGTTCGCGACTTCCTCGGTGACCTCGCCGGGCTTCGAGGAGTACCTGCCCAACGAGGACCCGCAGCAGCTTGCCGGCGCGCTGACGCAGCTGATCGGACCGCTGGTCTACGCGGACACCTCGCGACGCGGCTACATGGTGATCACCGCCACGGCGGCCGAGTGTCGCTGCGACTGGATCTTCGTCAGCACCATCCTGAGCCGCGACTACACCGCGTCGCTGGCGCAGTCGCTGCGCACCTTGCCGGGCGCGGGACAGCGCAGGCTGGTCGCGGTGTGACCGGCGGCCGTCGCCCGGTCGCGGGCCTTCGCGCGCCGATGCGCGCTGGCGCAAGCCGCTGCGATCCCGCCGAGCCACGGCGAAAGGGCCGGCGCTATAGTCGTCCGCAGCCGGCCGCCTGACGCGGCCGGCACCAGTTTTCCCGGGTCGACGTCATGTCCCAAGCTCCAGACTCCGCCGCTCATTCCGCCTCGACGGCGCCCGATGCCTTCGACGCCGCCTTCGACGGCCAGGCCCCGCCGCTGCGTCTGGCCGTGATCGGCGCCGGACCGGCCGGGCTCGCGCTCGCGCTGCTGGCCGCGCGTTACCTGCCGCAGGCGCAGGTGAGCCTCTTCGACGCCCGGCCGCTGGAGCGCGATGTCTCCGGCGATCCGCGCACGCTGGCGCTGTCGCTGGGCAGCATGCAGCTGCTGCAGCGCCTGCGCGTGTGGCCGGCGGCGCAGGCGCAGCCGATCCGCGAAGTCCATGTGAGCCAGGCGCCGCCGACGCTCTCCAGCCCCTGGTTCGGTCCCTCGGGCGAGCCCGAGGTCCGCATCAGCGCCGCCGAGCAGGCGGTGCCGCAACTCGGCGCGGTGCTGGCCTACGGCCAACTGGTCGCGCCGCTGCAGGCCGCCTGGCAGCAGGCCAGCGCGCTGGAGCCGCGGCGGCTGGTCAGCCGCTTCGGCCAGGCGGTGGACGGCCTCAAGCAGGACCGGCCGGACGAGATCGAGATCGATGCCGGCATCGCCGAGCGCTTCGACCTGGCGGTGGTGGCCGAGGGCGGCGTGTTCTCCGAGCAGGCCCGCAAGTCGCTGACGCGCGACTACCGGCAGAACGCCTGGGTGGGCACGGTGACGCTGGCGCCGGACAGCCCGGTGGGCGTGGCCTATGAGCGTTTCACGCGGCGCGGGCCGCTGGCGCTGCTGCCGCTGCCCGACCGCGACGGCCAGCGCCGCGCCGCGCTGGTCTGGTGCCAGCCGCAGGACGAGGACGAGGTCGAGGGCCTGAGCGACGCGCAGCGGCTGGCGGTGATCCAGCAGCAGTTGCCGGATCGCGTCGGCCGCCTGCTGGGCATCAGTCCGCTGAAGTGTTTCCCGCTCGGCCTGAATGCCGAACGCACGCTGGTGGAGGGCCGCCGCATCCGCATCGGCAACGCGGCGCAGACGCTGCATCCGGTGGCGGGGCAGGGCCTGAACCTGGGACTGCGCGACGCCTTCGCGCTGGTCGAGGCGCTGCGGCGCGATCCGCAGGTCGACCAGGCGCTGCGGCGCGTCAAGCCGGGCGACATCCTGATGGCGCACCTGGGCATCTGGTCGCGCCAGGACCCGTGGGCGCCGGCGGTGCTGGAGCCGCTGCTGCAAGGCTTGAAATCCCGGGGCATGTGCTTCGCGCCCTTGCGCGATCATCCGGATTACGTCGCCTGGATGCGCCGGCCGCAGGAAGCGGTCGCGAAGGCGGCCGCGAGCGGCGTGCCGGTTGGCGTTCCGGCGGGCCTGCCGGTCGTGCCGGCGACCCCCGGGCCCGCGGGGCCGAAGGACGCCCTGAAGCGCTGAGGCGCGCGGGCGGCACGGACGCGATCCACCGATTCATGGAAGGACCGACAGCGTGATGGACTGGCTCACCGATCTGTTCGCACAGGCGCAGCAGGCGCTGTTCGAGAGCGTCATTCAACCGGTCGTCTTCCACCTGGGCTACGGCAACCTGCTGGAGGACGCGTTCGACGCGACCGGCTGGCTGCTGGTGGGCCTGATCCAGATCGTCGTGATGCTGGCGGTGATCGGCTCGCTACAGCGCTGGCGGCCCGCCGAGGCGGTTACCGATCGCGACGCGATCCGCATCGACATCGTCTACACGCTGATCCAGCGGCTGGGCGTGTTCCGGCTGGCGATGTTCTTCTCGCTGGATCCGGTGGTCGACAGCCTGGTCGGCGAGATGCGCATGCTCGGCCTGCCGTCCTTCCAGCTCGACGCGATCTGGCCTGGCGTCACCGACCAGGCCTGGGTCAGCTTCGTGCTGTACCTGGTGGCCTTCGACCTGCTGCAGTACTGGCTGCATCGCGCGCAGCATTCATGGCACTGGTGGTGGGCGCTGCATGCGCTGCATCACAGCCAGCGCCAGATGACGATGTGGAGCGACAGCCGCAACCACCTGCTGGACGACCTGCTGATCGACAGCGCGGTCGCGCTGACCGCGGTGCTGATCGGCGTCGGGCCCGGCCAGTTCGTCGCGCTGGTCGCGATCTCGCAGCTGCTGGAGAACCTGCAGCATGCCAACCTGCGGCTGAGCTTCGGCGCGATCGGCGAGCGCCTGCTGGTGAGCCCGCGTTTCCACCGCCTGCATCACTCGATCGGCATCGGCCATGAAGGCTTCGGTCGCGGCACGCTGGGCGGCCACAACTTCGCGGTCATGTTCCCGATCTGGGACGTGCTGTTCCGCACCGCCAACTTCGAGGACCGCTGGGACCCGACCGGCGTGCGCGACCAGTTGCCGGAAGAGGGCGGCCGCGACTACGGCCGCGGCTTCTGGGCCCAGCAGTGGCTGGGGCTGAAGCGGCTCGCCGGACGTGACAAGATCGCGGCCGCGCCCGGAGGCGGCGCCCTGCCGCCCGGCGGCGCGACGATGGACATCGCCGGCCAGGCGCCGGCTGGAGGGAACCAGGGATGATCAAGCCGATGAGCCGCATCGCGGACGCGTTCTGGCGGGCGGCCGCGTACTGCCTGCATCCGCGGGTGATCGGCCTGTCGCTGCTGCCGCTGATCGTGTCGGCGCGCTCGCGTTCGGGCTCGGCTACTTCTTCTGGGAAGCCGCCGTCGC
>NZ_VOSR01000305.1:0-1508 GCF_007997345.1 Mitsuaria sp. TWR114 | reverse complement strand
GGCGCGGACCGCCTGGGCGGACTGGGGGCCGAGGACGGCATCCTGCGCGCCGCCGAAGTCGACGGCGCCGCGGAGCTCGACGCGCTGCGCCGCGTGATGGACGAGCAGCGCGACGCGGTGCTGGCGCAGGCGCGCGAAGAGGCCTCGAAGCTGATGAGCGATGCGCGCGAGCAGGCGGACCGTCTGCTGGCCGAGGCCCGCACCGAGGCCGAGCGGCTGCGGGTCGAGGCCTGCGAGGCCGGCCGGCGCCAGGCCGCGCTGGAATGGCACGAGCGCCAGACGGTGCAGGCGATCGACAACGCGCAGGTGCTGCGCGGCATGCACGAGAAGCTGGCGACCATCGTCACCGGCGCGGTCGAGCGCATCGTCCACACCGAGGAGCGGGCGGCGCTGTACCAGCGCGCGCTGCGCAGCGTGCGCAGCTTCGCGCGCGGCGCGAGCACGCTGGCCCTGCGCGTCAGCGCCGATGACCACGCCCACGCACGCGCCGCGCTGGACTCGCTCAAGGCGCTGCAGACGCAAGGGGTTCACATCGAGGTCAGCGTCGACCCGGCGCTGCGGTCCGGCAGTTGCGTGTTCGAGTCGGAGGTCGGCATCCTCGACGCCAGCCTGCAGACGCAGCTCGACGGCCTGCGCGCGGCGATGGACCGCGCGGTGCGCAAGGCGCTGGCGAGCAGCCTGCCGCTGGCCGATGCCGGCGACCACGAAGCCACCGACCACGGCTTCGATGACGGGCGGGACGACGGCGTCGGCGATCGCGGCGTCAGCGACCGCGGCGTCGACGCCCAGGCTCATGCGTCCTTCGGATTCCCGCACACGGATGCGGGCGCGCGGGCCGATGCCGATGACGCCGAGGACATCCTTCACGCGCACGACCTCGCCGAACACTGACCAGGAGCGCCGATGAAGGCATTGCAGGGATTCACCGACCTGATGGAGGCCGAGCTGGCCTCGGCCACGATGGTGGGCCGCACCGGCAAGGTCACCGAGGTGATCGGGACGCTGATGCGCGTGAGCGGCCTGGACGCTCGCCTGGGCGAGCTGTGCGAGGTGCTCGACGACGACGGCGCGGTGCTGCAGACGGCCGAGGTGGTGGGCTTCGCCGGCGGGCGCAGCATCCTGTCGCCGTTCGGCTCGATCCTGGGCGTGCGCGGCGGCACCCGCGTGGTCGGGCTGGGCCAGGTCTTGTCGGTGCCGGTCGGCCAGGCGCTGCTGGGCCGCGTGATCGACAGCCTGGGCCGGCCGATCGACGGCAAGGGCCCGGTGCGCACGACCGAATCGCGTCCGGTGTTCGCGCTGCCGCCCACGCCGATGGAGCGCGAAATGATCGAGCGCCCGCTGCCCACCGGGGTCAAGGTGATCGACGGGCTGATCACGCTGGGCGAGGGGCAGCGCATGGGCATCTTCGCGCCGGCCGGCGTCGGCAAGTCCACGCTGATGGGCATGCTGGCGCGCGGCACGCAGTGCGACATCAGCGTCATCGCGCTGATCGGCGAGCGCGGCCGCGA
>NZ_VOSR01000304.1:0-22292 GCF_007997345.1 Mitsuaria sp. TWR114 | reverse complement strand
GCGCCCGGTGCTGATGTCGCTGACGCAGTTCGCGGCCAAGGCCAACCGGCTCGGTGTCGTCGGCCTGATCGTGCTGGCGGTGACGGCGCTGTCGCTGATGCTGACGATCGACCGCACGCTCAACCAGATCTGGCGCGTGCAGCGGCCGCGTCCGATCGCACAGCGGGTGCTGGTGTACTGGGCGGCGATGACGCTGGGCCCGCTGCTGCTGGGCGGCAGCCTGACCGTCACCAGCGTGCTGATCACCTACAGCCGGGACCTGGTCGACAACATGCCGCGCGGCCTGGTGGTCCTGCTCAACAGCGTGGACCTGGTGGTGCTGTGGGGCGCGATCGCGGCGCTCTTCCATTACGTGCCCAACACCGACGTGCGCTGGCGCCACGCGCTGACCGGGGCGGCCTTCGTCGCGGTGGCCTTCCACCTGGCCAAGCAGGCGCTGGCCTGGTACGTGAAGCAGGTGCCGACCTATTCGACGCTCTACGGCGCCTTCGCGGCGGTGCCGATCTTCCTGATCTGGATCTACGTCGGCTGGTCGATCGTGCTGCTCGGCGCGATCCTGGCGGCCAATGCGCCGGCGCTGGCCGGCGGCGTCAGCGTGCGCCGCAACCGGCCCGGCATGCAGATGGCGCTGGCGCTGGACGTGGTGCGCGAGCTCGAGGCCGCGCGCGCGGGCGGGGAGTCGGGGCTGTCGATGCTCGCGATGTCGCAGCGCATGAGCGTCGATCCGCTGCAGCTCGAACCGGTGCTCCAGCAGCTGCAGAAGCTGGACTGGGTCGGCCGCCTGGAGGAGGAGGGCGCCCAGCGCGTGGTGCTGCTGTGCGAGCCGGCGCACGAAGCGGAGCGCCAGGCGCTGGCCGCGTTCAACGCGCAGGCCTCGTTCCAGGCGATGGACGCCGCGGCCTTCGAGCCCGCCGCCGACTACGCGGAGCTCGCGCTCGAGCTGGCGCCCCTGGCGCCGCAGCGCGCCGCCTGGCTGCATCACGCGGCGCGTATGGCCTACCTCGCGGGCCGGCCGTCGCGGATGGACGCGCTGCTCGAATCGGCGCTCGCCGATGCCGCGGACAACGCGCAGCGCGCGCGGCTGCTGGAAGTCCGCATGGAGGCCTTCTACGCGCAGGGGCGGCTGGCCGAGACCGTCGACCTGGGACTGGAGCTGTTCCTGCTGCTGGGCGCGGAGCTGCCGCGCGCCGCCGGGCCCGACCCGATGGCGCGGGTCATGGAATTGCTGGCCGGGTTGCAGCGCGAGATCGCCGCGATCGGGCTGGACACGTTGGCCGCGCGCGCGCCGATGCGCGACGAGCAGCGGCTGCTGCTGATCTCGATCGCCGCCAAGATGACCGCCGCCGCCTACATCGTGCGGCCCGCGCTGCTGCCCTTGCTGACGCTGTTCCAGGTCCGCCTGATGGTGGACCACGGCCATGTGCCGCAGGCGTTGTCGGCGTATTCGGTGCTCGGGCTGATGTGCGCGGAGTTCCTCGGCGACTACCGCTTCGCGCATGACCTGGGCCGCATGTCGACCGAGCTCGTGAGCCGGCACGGCTGGATGCAGGTCTACGCGCATGCGGGCTTCTCCTTTCATGCCTTCCTCAGCCACTGGGTGCAGGGCCTGCGCGTGAGCATGAACGGCCTGATGCAGACGCATCGCAATGGGCTGGAATTCGGCAACCTGCGCCATGCGGGCCTGGGCCTGTACGTGCACGACGCGCATGCCTTCCTGTCCGGCATGCCGCTGCCGGCGCTGGAGGAGCAGTTGGTCACGCACGGCCGGCGCCTGCGCGCGATGCGCCAACCGGTGGCGGCGGACTACGAGGACGCGCTGCTCGCGCTGGTGCGGACGCTGCAGCAGCCGCGGTTGCCCGAGGACGGCTTCGACGGCCTGGAGGCGTTCGCGCGCACCTATGGCGAGCGTCAGGACCAGACCGGGCTGATGTTCCTGCACGGCTGGCAGGCGGTGCTGCACTTCGTGGCGGACCGGCCGGAGCCCGCGCTGCGGCTGGCGCTCGAGGCTCGCGGCCTGTTCGCGGCCGGCCGCGGCATGCATGCGCAATCGCTGCTGCTGTTCATCGCGGCCTGGGCGGCGCAGCGCGTCGCGCTGGCCGGCGGGGCGCGCGACCAGGCGCTCGAGGACGACGCGCTGCGGCGCCTGCAGCGCTGGCAGGACGCGGGACCGGGACACCTGGCCGATCGCGTCGCGCTGCTGCGGGCGCAGCAGGCGATGCTGGCGGGCGAACCGGACGCGCAGATCGCCGCGGCCCTGGACCGGGCGCTGGCAGCGGCGGAGGGGCCGCAAGGCACGCCGCTCGACGTCGCGGCTGTGCTGCGCGCGCAGGTCGACTGGTGGCGCGAGCGCGATCCAGCGCAGGCCGACCGGGCGCGTCAGCGCCTGCAACTGGCGTGGAAGGACTGGGGCGTGATCGCGCTCGCCGGCGAGGCACTGGCGCTCGCGCCCTTGTCCGATGCGCCGGGACGGTCGGCCAGGGCCGCCACCGAGGACACGGAGATCCGCGCCGATGCCGCCGACCTCAGCACGCTGACCAAGGCGGTGCAGGCCATCAGCAGCCAGCCGGACCTGCCGCGCCTGCTGCGTCGCCTGCTGGAGGTCGTCGCCGAGAACGCCGGCGCGCAGCGCGCGGCGATCGTGCTGGCCAGCGGCACGGCGGGCGCGTCGCGCTGGGTGCTGCAGGCCGAGGCGACCCTGGGCGAGCAGCCCCGGCTGCATTTGCTGGAGCAACTGCCGCTGGAACGTGCCGGGGCGCAGTTGCCGCTGGCGCTCATGGGTCGAGTGCTCGGCGACGGGCGACGCGAACTGATCGTCGACGCGCGGGGCCTGGCGACGATGGAGGACTACTTCCAGCGCCATGCCGCGCCGCCGCGCTCGGTGCTGGCGCTGCCGCTGCTCAAGCAGGGGCAGACGGTGGGCGCGCTCTACCTGGAGAACGCGGCCGCGGCCGGCGTGTTCACCGAGGCGCGGGTGAGTTTCCTGGAGCTGCTCTGCGCCAACGTGGTGAACGCGGTGGACAACGCGCGACTGGTGGCGGAGCTGCAGGAGCTCAACGCCAGCCTGGAGCGCCGCGTGACGCAGCGGACCCGCGAGCTCGCCGACAGCGAGGAGCGCCTGCGCGCCGTGCTGGACCACGCGCCGATCCCGATGGTGGTGACGCGCGAGCGCGATGCGCTGATCGTCTATGCGAATGGGCCGTCGGCCGTGATCGCGGGACGGACGCTGGATGAGCTGGTCGGCAAGCCGGCGATCAGCTTCTACCGCGACCCGGGCGACCGCGAGCGCATGCAGCTCAAGTTCAAGGAGGAAGGCCGGCTGCAGGGCGAGGAGGTCTGCCTGCTGGCGGCCGACGGCAGTGAGTTGTGGATGCTGCTGTCGATGGTGCCGGTCGTGTACGACGGCGAGCCCTCGGTGCTCAGCACGCTGGTCGACTTCACCGACCGCAAGCGGCTGGAGCTCGAGCTGCAGCGGCTGGCGACGACCGATGCGCTGACCGGCGCGGCCAACCGGCGCTGCTTCCTGGACCACGCGGAGGCGGAGGTGGCGCGCAGCCGGCGCTACGGGCTGGAGATGGCGCTGGTGATGATGGACGTCGACCACTTCAAGCGCATCAACGACACGCTGGGCCACGCGCGCGGCGACGCGGCGCTGTGCCGCCTGGTGCAGCTGTGCGCGCAGGTCGTGCGCAAGCAGGACCTGCTGGGACGGCTCGGCGGCGAGGAGTTCGCGCTGCTGCTGCCGCAGACCTCGCTCGAGCATGCGATGCAGCTGGTCGAGCGGCTGCGCCATCACATCGAGACCAGCGGCATGGCCTTGCAGCCGGGCCTGCCGCCGGCGTCGCTGACGGCGAGCTTCGGCGTGACGGCCCTGCGCCCCGAGGACCTGCGGGTGGACGAGCTGCTCGGCCGCGCCGATCAGGCGCTGTACCGCGCGAAGGACGGCGGACGCAACCGCGTCGAGCACCAGGCCTGATGGGAGGCGTCAGGGATCGATGCGAGAGGGCTTGGCGCGTTCGCGGTAGAACGCGTCGAAGCGGGCCGCGTAGTGGGCCTTGGTTTCCGGCGTGAGCCAATGCATCAGGCCCTTGCGCAGGCTGGCGGCGCCTTCGGGACGTCCATAGGCCTTGTCGATGCCCCGGATCGCGGCCAGGCCCCAAGGCGTGCGGGGACAGGCGATGCCCGCCATCACCAGCTCGCTGGCGCCCTGGATGGGGACGCTGACGAGGTCCGCCGGATGTCCGGCCATGACCAGCGCCATGTCGAGTTCGACTGAATAGTCCGCGCGCCCGAGGCTGATCATCTGCAGCAGGCGCGCGCCGAAGTCCTTCGGCGAGTACAGCGAGACGGCGCTGTCGGCCGGCCGTGCGGCGAGTGCCTCGTCCAGCACCGGCCCATAGCTGCGGCCGTCGATCAGCGCGCCCCGCATCGAGGTGTCGGCGAGCAGGCGCGGCAGCAGCACTTCGCCGGCGCCGTTGCGCGGCAGTCGCTTGAGCAGCTCGCGTCGCACGATCAGTTGCGGCGGCGGCGTGAGTTGCGTGTTGATGAAGTAGGCGGCCCGCTCGCGCTCCGGCGTGCGGACCACGTTGGCGCGGCACACCTCGTCGCCGTTTTCGATCATCTGCCAGCTGCGCTTGGCGTTGGCGAAGACGATCTCGTGCCGGACGCCGGGCCAGCGCCTGTCGAGGTAGGTGATCACGTGGCCGGTGACGCCACTCGCGCTCGCCCCGGTCATCTGCGGCGCGTGGTCGGAGGCGAGCCAGGTGATCTTGGCGACCACTGGCGGCGCGACCGCCGCCACCGCCACGGCATCCCCCTGCGCGTGCGCGGACGCCCCGCCCAAGAGCGAGGCGGCCAACGGAAGCGACGCGACGAGACGGCCGCGGGTCGAGGCAAGGGGGTTCACGGCGGGCAGCATACGGGGATCACCCGCGACGCTCGTCCGCCATCCTTCACGCCGGAGCCGCGGAGCGGTAGTTGGTCACTCCCGGCGTGTCTTCGAGCGCGGAGCGTCGGGCCGGCCCTCCGGCCAATACGCCAACCAACTCGCCAATCAATCCGCCAAATAGCCCGCCAGCGATGTCTGTCAAATTCAGCGGCCTGGGTCTGGCCCGGATGGTCTGAACCGAACTGGCAGCGGGCAACAACGAGACAAGGTCCAGGTCTGGGCGTCTGGGCGCAATGCTTCCTGAACTCAGGTTCGTGGCCCGCGTGGGTTGTTCGGACGCGAAAAGATTCGGGCGTGGTTGTTGTTCGGGTTTTGCGGATCGCCCATCAGCTCGGTCGGATAGTGCCCCACGTCGAATGGGCCACGGTGTGCCGGAGTCGCCGAGCCATTGTCCAGATGACGGGCACGCGAACGGGCGTGGTTTGAGCCCTGTACGGTCTGCGCTCCATTCCTGCGCTCGCCTTGGTCGGCTGCCGGGGAGCGCCGGTCTGCGGTCTGTGTTGAAGGGCTCGGGTTGTTCGACAGCACCGGCGGGTTCGCGGTCACAAGGGTCAGCAGACTGCTGGCCAGCTGTTCCGGGTTGTCGTGCCACCGTTGTGCCGCCTGCCGCACGCCTGCATGCAATGACGAGAAAGGCTGCGTCACGATGTCCCGCAGATGGCCGGCCACATCGCGCCGGTTTTGCTCGGTGGCCTGCGGCATGCCGGTGCCGCGCGCCACCAGCACGACGGCGTCACCAATCACTTCTGCGCTCGGCACGGTCGGCGGCTGAACCGATGAGGTCGCTCGTGTGGACAGCACCGGTTCTTTCCTGGTCACAAGACGCAGCAGGTTGAGCACCAACTGCTCGGGGTCGCCGTTCGCCCGGGTCGCGGCCCTTGCCACCTGCGCATTCAGACCGCCAGAGGGCGGCGAGTGGATGTCCTGCAGATGATCGACCAGGTTTTGCGTGTTGCGGCCCGCCACGGCCGTCAAGTCGATGTCGTGCATGCCGGTGAGCATGTCCATGGCGTCATGCAACATCGCTGTGCGACGGTCGGCATTGGACTGGACGTCCTGCCTGGGCATGTTTGTATGGCTGGGGCGGTTGGTCGCCCGATCAGGCTGATTTGCGGGGGCCGAGGCCAACAACTGATCGCCAGGACGTATTTCCGATCTCTGGCTTCGCGGCAATATCGGCGAGTCTGACGTCACCAACGCCAACAGGTTGCGCACCAGTTGTTCCGCGCTGCCGCTGCCTCGCTGCGCAGCTTCGACGACCCGTGGGTCGAGGCGAGATGCGGGCAGCATGGCGATCTGGTGGACGTGATTGGTCACGTGGAGCACCTCTCGATGGCTCATGCCTGTGATGTTGGAGCGGTCTGTCCCACCCAATAGGCGCAACGCGCCTTCCATCACTTCACGGTTTGGCATGCGCCCAGGGCCAGCCACGGTCGCGCCAGCTGCCGCCCCAGCGGGGCGTGCTGCATCGCTGCGTGGCGTGGGATTGCCGATCTGCACTCGATGCCTGCGTCCATCTTCAGCCGTGGCCGCAGCCTGATGGCGCCGCCCGGTCGGAATACCGTAAGGCGATGCTGGCGCGTTCTGCGAGGCTCGTGCCTCGGGAGCCGTCTCTTGGCGTTGCGCTGGCGAGCTACTGGATTCCGCAGAGGGCGTGCGATTCGTCCGGAAGAGATTGCGAAGATTGTTGATGGTCATCTGTACTGCCAGGTGTGCCGGCGGTCGGCGCCGGTGTCGAAGACGTTCCACAGACCTTATGTGCGGTCTCGGCATCGAACCTAGCCGGCGCGAAAACTCCTTCAACGATGCGAAGGCTCGGGCGCCGCAGCGATGACGCGGCGCTCCGGAGTCTCCCGCTAGCAAGGGCCGTTCCCCATTCACGAATGTTCATGGGGTAGCTACGAGAACGTCAGGACAAAAAAAAGCCCCACCGGCCATCGCCAGCGGGGCTGCTCGCACAGAGCGAACGGTCTGATTGCCTGTGACGCCGCTTGCGCGGCGCCCGAGACCGACCGAGGAGACAAACAGGTGTTCTTGCTCGAGGCGCCGGATCAGCGCTTCTCGTTGATCTGGTCGAAGACGCCGCCGTCGTCGAAGTGGGTCTTCTGGGCATTGCGCCAGCCGCCGAAGACCTCGTCGATCGTCACCAGCTTCACCGGCGCGAACTGCTTGGCGTACTTGGCGGCGACCTTCGGGTCACGCGGACGGTAGTAGTTCTTCGCGGCGATCTCCTGGCCCTCCGGCGAATACAGGTACTCCAGGTAGGCCTGCGCCACCTTGCGCGTGCCCTTCTTGTCCACCGTCTTGTCCACCACCGACACCGGCGGTTCCGCCAGGATGGACAGGCTGGGCGTGACGATCTGGAACTTGTCCGGCCCCAGCTCCTTCACCGCCAGGTAGGCCTCGTTCTCCCAGGCGATCAGCACGTCGCCGATGCCGCGCTCGACGAAGGTCGTCGTCGCGCCGCGCGCGCCGGAATCCAGCACCTTGGTGTTGGCATAGATCCGCTTGACGAAGGCCTTGGCCGATTCGGCGTTGCCGCCCGGCTGCTTCAGCGCATAGGCCCAGGCCGCCAGGTAGTTCCAGCGCGCGCCACCCGAGGTCTTCGGGTTGGGCGTGATCACGTCGATGCCGCCACGCGCCAGGTCCGGCCAGTCGTTGATGTGCTTGGGATTGCCCTTGCGCACCAGGAAGACGATCGTCGAGGTGTACGGCGACGCGTTGCTCGGCAGGCGCTTCTGCCAGTCGGCGGGCAGCAGCTTGCCGTGGTCGTGCAGCGCGTCGATGTCGTAGGCCAGCGCCAGCGTCACCACGTCGGCGTCCAGGCCGTCGATGACCGAGCGCGCCTGCTTGCCCGAGCCGCCGTGCGAGTTCTTCACCGTCACGGTCTCGCCGGTCTTGGCCTTCCAGTACTTCGCGAACGCGGCGTTGAAGTCCTGGTACAGCTCGCGCGTCGGGTCGTAGGAGACGTTGAGCAGCGTGACCGCGCCTTGCGCATGGGCCTGGGGCATCAGCGCGGCACCCCCCAGCAGAGCGGCGGTGGCAAGCAGCGAGACGGTGCGTCGGAGTGCGTTCACGGGAGTCTTCTCTTCACGGGGGGTTGAGGGGAGCGCCCAATGTAGGCAAGCGCACCGGCCAAGGGAACGAAGAAGATCTGCTTTGCTTTGCAGCCTTGCCTGGAAAAAGGGCCGCTCCCTCGTGAGGAGCGGCCCGCAAGCCAGCGCGGGGTCGCGCCAGCAGTCGGATCGACGGATGGGGCCGCCGCGCTCAGCCGCCGAAGCGGTAGTCCAGCTCGATCCAGCCCTGCCGCCCATGCGGCAGGTAGTAGCCGACCGGGTAGTACGGCCAGGTCGCGCTGGGATCGCGGCGGATGCTGTTGAACAGGTTGTTGACGATGACGCTGACGCGAGTGCGCTTGTCCAGTTGCCAGGCGGTGCTCGCGTTGACGTTCCAGTACGGGCCCAGCCAGCCGTCCTGCGCCTCGCGGGCGATGCGGCCGTTGCGCTGCGCGGCCAGCGTGTGCGTCCAGTCGCCGACCTGCCAGGACAGGCTGGCGTTGAGCTTGCTCGGCCAGTCGCCGAAGTCCGGCGTGCCCACCAGGTTGCGGTTGTCGTCGCCGGCGAACTGCTGGTACTTGAAGCTCTTGACCCGCGTGTACTTCGCATCGGCCGTCCAGCGGCCCCAGGTCGCCGTCGTCCAGCTGTAGCGCGCGCCGATGTCCACGCCCCAGGTCGATTCATTGGCCGCGTTGATCGGGTTGACGCGGATCTCCGCCACTTCGCCCGGCCGCACGAGCGCATCCAGCGGATTGCGGCGCACCCGCGCCACCGCGTCCTGGCAGGTCGGCGACTGCGCGTCCTTCACGCCGGTGCGGCAGTCCGCCTCGGTGCGCAGCACGCCGTCGGCGCTGAGGTCGGTGACCAGGTCGCGGATGGCGATCTTCCACAGGTCCACCGAGAGATCGAAGGACGCGGCCGGCTGCCACACCGCGCCCAGTCCCCAGGAGCGGCCGCGCTCGGACTTCAGGTCCGACGAGCCGGTGCGCACGTAGTTGAAGCCTGGTGACACGCCGGCGAAATCGCATTGCGACAGCGGCTGGCCGGCCTGCGCGCAGCGGTAGTAGTCGGTCGACGACGAGTAGTAGCCCTTGGTCTGCTGCGCGAAGATGTAATTCATGTCCGGCGCGCGGAAGCTGGTGGCGTGCTGCGCGCGCAGCAGCAGCGTGGACAGCGGCCGGAACTCCAGGCCGGCGTTGTAGGTCGTGCTGCCGTCGCTGCGACCGGCGAATTCATAACGATCATGGCGCGCGGCGACGGTGGCCGTCAGCTGCCGGGTGATCGGCGCGTTCAACTCACCGCCCAGCGCCAGCCGCTCGCGCGTGCCGCGCACCGTCGGCGAGGCGCTGGTGTTGTAGAAGACGCCCTGCCCCAGTCGCGGGTCGGCCTCGTTGCGGAAGCCCTGCGTGCCGGCCTCCGCCACCACCGCGGCCCGCACCGGACCACCGGGCAGCCGGAACCACTCCCCGCTCGCAGAGGCGCTCAGCTGCTGGTTCCAGCTCGCGTTGCGCGTCCAGCTGCGGTCGCTGACGCTGTCGATCTCCTGCGGCGTGAGCGGGCGGAACAGCCGCGCCGGATCGGCCGAGTAGATCGCCACGCCGTCCGCGTCGGTCCCGATGCGCGGGCCGAGCAGCAGGGACTCGATGCCGGCCGTCAGGCGCGGGGTCGTGGTGCGGTTGAGGTAGTAGGAGCTGTTGGCCGCGACCTCGAAGGTCCAGCTGCCGGTGAGCTCCCCGCGCGCGCCGACCGCCACGTTGTGCGTCGCGTCCCGCCACTGGCGGTTGAAGCGGTCCACGCCGCCCAGTTCCTCGGGCGCGAAGCGCCGGGTCCAGATCTCCAGCTGGTTGGTCGTGGCATTGCGGAAATAGCCCTTGCCGGCGGCGTCCGAGGTCCAGCTCGGACCGCGGGTGTTGTTCTCGGTCCGCGCCCAGCCGAACTGGCCTTCGGCGAACAGCTCCAGCCCGCCATCGAGCCGCCAGGTCAGGCCCCCGGCCGCCTGCGCGCTGCGGTTGCCGGTCTGCGTGGTCCAGTAGGTCGGCGAGGCCCGACCGCTGCCGCAGTAGGTGCCGTTCCTGGCTTGATAAGGCGCGACCGAGCCCTCGAAGAGCCCGCTGGCCGCGGCGCAGCCGTCGCTGGGCGTGAGGTAGGCGCCGCCGGTGGCGTTGCGGCGGCCGAAGACCACCGTCGGCGCCGCGCCACCCAGCGTGGTGTCGGCCATGAAGTCGCGCTGCCGGCTCCAGATCGGCTCGCGGCCGCTGAGCTCGATGCCCCACACGCCCTGCAGCCGGCCGCCGTCGAAGCCGCCGGTGACCTGGGCCCGGGCGTTCTCCCCGCCGCCGCGCTGCGTGCCGCCGGCGCGCAGGTTTACCGAGACGCCCTCGACCCGCTTCTTCAGCACGATGTTGACCACGCCGGCGATCGCGTCCGAGCCGTAGACCGAGGACGCGCCGCCGCTGAGCACCTCGATGCGGTCGATCAGCGCGGACGGGATGTTGGCGATGTTGACGAAGTTGACCGAGCCCTCGTAGGCGGTCGGGTAGTCGGCGACGCGTCGGCCGTTGACCAGCACCAGCGTGTGGTTGGGCCCCAGGCCGCGCAGGCTGATCGCATTGGCGGCCGGCGTGAAGGTGTTGCCGAAATCCTCGCCCTGGGTGAAGCCGGTGTTTTCGGTCAGGCCGCTCAGCGCGTCGGAGACGTTCTTGTAGCCGAGCCGGTCCAGGTCCTCCGACTTGATGACGGTGACCGGGCTCGGCCCTTCGCTGTTGACGCGCGAGATGCGCGAGCCGGTGACGACCACCGACGGCAAGGGCGCGTCCTTCGCGTCGTTGACCGCCTTGGCGTCCTTGGGATCTTTGGCCGGACTGGCGTCCTGGGCGGGCGCCGTGGCCGGAACCTGGGCGTGAACGCTGCCGACGGGAAGGACAGCGATGGAAAGGACGGCGATGGGAGATGCGGCCGCCAGTGCGGCGGCCAGCGTGGCGGCCGATCCGGTGAGGCGGGCCGCGTGCTCGACGAAGGGCTTCAAGAGACTTCCTCGTGGGAGTGAACTGGTGAGCCCGTCACTCTAGGAAGCGCCCTCGTGTCGATGAAGCAATCGTTTCTGCTTTGCTTTGTTGTGCGGTCCGGCTAAGCACATGCGGAAATTCTTCCGGCCATCAGTCCGGCTCTCAGTCCGACCCGTTGGGCGACACCCGCGCCTGCTCGACCAGGTCACGCGTCAGCGGCGGCGCGAAGGTCTCGATGAAGGCGTAGACATAGTCGCGCAGGTAGGCGTCGCGCCGCACCGCGAGCCGCGTCAGGTTGTCGGCGAAGAGATGGCGCGCATCGATCGCGCGCAGATGGCGGTCGCGCTCCTCGTCGTAGGCGATCGCCGCGACGATGCCCACGCCCAGCCCGAGCTCGACGTAGGTCTTGATCACGTCCGCGTCCATCGCCACCAGCACGACGTTGAGGTCGAGCCCGGCCGCCGCGAAGGCGTCGTCGATGTGCGAGCGGCCGGTGTAGCCGGTCTCGTAGGTGATGACCGGGAACTCCGCCAGACGCTCCAGCGTCAGCGGCGTGCCGGCGCTGGCCTCGGCCTCCAGCGGATGGCCCGGCGGCACCAGCACCGTGTGGGTCCAGCGGTAGCACGGCAGCGTCAGCAGCTGCGGATGCAGCGCCAGCGCTTCGGTCGCGATGCCGATGTCGGCCTCGCCGTCGATCAGCAGCCGTGCGACCTGCTGCGGCGAGCCCTGCGTGAACTGCAGGCTGACCTCGGGATGGGACTCGCGGAAATCGCGCACCGCCGGCGGCAGCGCGTAGCGCGCCTGGCTGTGCGTGGCGGCGATGCGCAGATGGCCGCTGTCGGCGCGGGCGAAGTCCTCGCCGGCGCGGCGCAGGTTTTCGGCCTCGCGCAGCAGCCGCTCGACGATGGGCATCACGTTGCGGCCCGGCTCGGTCAGGCCGGTCAGGCGCTTGCCGGCGCGCACGAAGATGTCGATGCCGAGCTCGTCCTCGAGCTCGCGGATCTGCCGGCTCACGCCGGGCTGCGAGGTGTGCAACGCCTGCGCCACCTCGGTCAGGTTGAAGTTGCGGCGCTGGGCCTCGCGGACGGATCGGAGTTGCTGGAAGTTCATCGTCGGCAGTCACATCGGGGGAGGGCTCGCCGGCCTCGACGGCATTCGATGAACGTCGCGAAAGCGGCTTGCTTATGCGGACTGATTATTCGAATCCGCGCCGCCGATGTCCTCCAACAAATTCCGATAAGCAATCCCGCGGCGCCCGCATGAGCAATGCAGGCACGACGCGCCTGCGCTCCAGCGTCAGGCGTCGGGATCCATCGCCTCGCGGACCGCGTCCTCGGTCAGCTCGGCCACGCATTCCTGCAGGAAGCGATAGGCGAAGCCGCGCAGGTAGTGACCGCGCTTGAGCGCGATGCGCGTCGTGTTGGGCGGGAACAGGTGGCTCGCGTCGATCAGCTGCAGGCCCGAGTCGCGACCCGGCTCGAAGGCCATCGCCGCGATGACGCCCACGCCCAGCCCGATCTGCACGTAGGTCTTGATGACGTCCGCATCGAGCGCCGACATGACCACGTCGGGCGCCAGGCCGGCGGCGGCGAAGCTCGCGTCGATGCGGGCGCGGCCGGTGTAGCCCTCGTGATAGGTGATCAGCGGCTGCTCGGCCAGCGCCTCCAGCGTCAGCGGCTGGCGCGTGAGCGCATGGCCCTCGGGCACGACCACCGCATGGCGCCATTCGTAGAACGGGAAGGTGACGAAGGCGTCGTCCTTGCCGAGCGCCTCGGTGGCGATGCCGATGTCGGCCTCGCCCGACTGCAGCAGCGAGACGATCTCCGACGGACTGCCCTGGTGCAGCACCAGGTGCACGCGCGGGTAGGCCGCCTTGAAGCGCGCCACCACCTGCGGCAGCGCGTAGCGCGCCTGCGTGTGCGTGGTGGCGATCGTCAGCTGGCCTTGATCCGCACTGCTGAACTGCTGCGCCAGCCGCTTGATGTTGCGCACGTCCTGCAGCATGCGGTCAACGACGACCGCCAACTCCTTGCCCGGCTCGGTCAGCCCGAGCAGCCGCTTGCCGCGGCGCTGGAAGAGCTCGACGCCGAGCTCGTCCTCCAGGTCCTTGATGTGCTTGCTGACGCCCGACTGCGAGGTGAACAGCGCCGCCGCCACCTCGGTCAGGTTGAAGTTCTGCTGCACCGCCTCCCGGACGATGCGGAGCTGTTGGAGATTCATGGTCGGAGGACTCGAGGGATCGCGCGCTCTGCGGCTCGCTGATCGAGGGGGATCAAGCAGCCTGATCGATGCCGAACAGGCTCAGGCGCGAGGCCTGCAGGCGGACGCGCTGGCCCGAGGCCAGCTGCAGCGCCTCGGCCTGTTCGCGGCTGAGTTCGGCTTCCAGGTGCTCGCCAGAGGCGCCGCGCAGTTCCACGCGCGCGGCGGCGCCGAAGGCCAGCACGCGCTCGACGGTGGCGGGCAGGCCGGGTGCGTCCTGCGTCGGGATGATCACCAGCTCGTGCGGACGCGCGTAGGCCTGCACCAGGCCCTGCTGGGCGCCTTCGATCGCTGCGGCCGCGCCTTGCGCCAACGTCTGGTCGCCGACGCGCACGATGCCGCTGTCCACGCGGCCTTCGAAGCGGTTGACCGCGCCGAGGAAGCCGTAGACGAAGGGCGTGGCCGGACGCTGGTAGACCTCGGTCGGCGAGCCGACCTGCTCCACGCGGCCGTGGTCCATCAGCACGACGCGGTCGGCGACTTCCAGCGCCTCTTCCTGGTCGTGCGTGACGAAGATGCTGGTGATGTGCAGCTCGTCATGCAGGCGGCGCAGCCAGCGGCGCAGCTCCTTGCGCACCTTGGCGTCGAGCGCGCCGAAGGGCTCGTCCAGCAGCAGCACGCGCGGCTCGACGGCGAGCGCGCGGGCCAGCGCGATGCGCTGGCGTTGACCGCCGGACAGCTGCGGCGGATAACGATCGGCCAGCCAGTCCAGCTGCACCAGCTGCAGCAGCTCGTGGACCTTGCGCTTGATCTCCGACTCGGGCGGTCGCTGCTTGCGCGGCTTCACGCGCAGGCCGAAGGCGACGTTGTCGAACACCGTCATGTGGCGGAACAGCGCGTAGTGCTGGAACACGAAGCCGACCTCGCGCTCGCGCACGTGGGTGTCGGAGGCATCGGCGCCGTCGAGCAGCACCTGGCCGCGGTCGGCGGTCTCCAGGCCCGCGATGATGCGCAGCAGCGTGGTCTTGCCGCAGCCCGAGGGACCCAGCAGCGCGGTCAGCTCGCCGGTGGGGAAGTCCAGGCTGACGTCGCCCAGCGCGGTGAAGCTGCCGAAGGACTTGTGGATGTTGCGGACCTGGATGCTCATGCTTCTTCCTTGATCACATTGCGCGAGGCCTGCCACTCGACGAACTGCTTGAGTCCGAGCGTGACCAGCGCCAGCAGCGCGAGCAGCGACGCGACGGCGAAGGCCGCGGCGAATTGGTATTCGTTGTAGAGGATCTCGACCTGCAGCGGCAGCGTGTTGGTCTGGCCGCGGATATGGCCCGAGACCACCGACACCGCGCCGAACTCGCCGAAGGCGCGCGCGTTGCACAGGATCACGCCGTAGAGCAGGCCCCACTTGATGTTGGGCAGCGTCACATGCCAGAAGGTGCGCCAGCCGCTGGCGCCCAGCACGGTGGCGGCTTCTTCTTCATCGCGGCCCTGCGCCTGCATCAGCGGGATCAGCTCGCGCGCGACGAAGGGGAAGGTCACGAAGACCGTGGCCAGCACGATGCCGGGGACGGCGAAGATGATCTTGATGTCGTGCTCCGACAGCCAGGGCCCGAACCAGCCCTGCGCGCCGAAGATCAGCACGTAGATCAGGCCCGCCACCACCGGCGAGACCGAGAACGGCAGGTCGATCAGCGTGATCAGCAGCTGCTTGCCGCGGAAGTCGTGCTTGGTGATCGCCCACGCGGCGCTGACGCCGAAGACGACGTTCAGCGGCACTGCGATGACCGCGGCGATCAGCGTCAGCTTGATCGCGGAGACGGCGTCGGGCTCGATCAGCGAGGCCAGGTAGGTGTCCCAGCCCTTGCGCAGCGCCTCGGTGAACACCGCGGCGAGCGGCAGCAGCAGGAACAGCGCGAAGAAGGCCAGCCCCAGCGTCAGCAGCGTGTAGCGCACCCAGCGCTTTTCCGCGGTGGCGGGGTTCCCTTGATAGTGACCGGCCGAGCGGGCCCGGCCGAGCGATGCGGCGGATCCGGCCATGTCAGCGCTTCCCGTCCAGTCCGTTGCGGCGCAGGCTCCAGGCCTGCAGTCCGTTGATGCCCAGCAGCAGCACGAACGAGAACACCAGCATCACCACCGCGATCGCGGTAGCGCCGACGTAGTCGTACTGCTCGAGCTTGGTGATGATCATCAGCGGCGTGATCTCGCTGACCATCGGCATGTTGCCGGCGATGAAGATGACAGAGCCGTATTCGCCCACGGCCCGCGCGAAGGCCAGCGCGAAGCCGGTCAGCAGCGCCGGCGTCAGCATCGGCAGTACCACCAGGCGGAAGGCCTGCCAGCGGTGCGCGCCCAGCGAGGCGGCGGCCTCCTCGAGCTCGGTGTCCAGGTCCTCCAGCACCGGCTGCACCGTGCGCACGACGAAGGGCAGGCCGATGAAGATCAGCGCCACCAGCACGCCCAGCGGCGTGAAGGCGACCTTGATGCCCAGCGGCTCCAGCCACTGGCCCATCCAGCCATTGGGCGCGTACAGGGCGGTCAGGGCGATGCCGGCCACGGCGGTGGGCAGGGCGAAGGGCAGGTCGATGAGCGCGTCCACCAGCTTCTTGCCCCAGAAGTCGTAGCGCACCAGCGACCACGCCAGGATGAAGCCGAAGATCACGTTGATGAAGGCACCCAGCAGCGCCGCGCCGAAGCTCAGGCGGTAGGACGCGAGCACCCGCGGCGAGGTGGCCGCGGCCCAGAAGGCCTCGACGCCATGGCCGGCGGACTTCAGGAAGACCGCGCACAGCGGGATCAGCACCAGCAGCGAAAGGTAGAAGAGCGTGAAGCCCAGCGTCGGCGCGAAGCCGGGCAGCACGCGGCGTCGCTTGCGGGCGGGCGCCGGGGCGGCCTGCGTCGCGGGGAGCACGGCGGTGTTCATCGGATCAGTCGGTCAGGAGTCGGCGGGGAGGGCGGACGGCGCGGGCTTCGATCAGCGGCGCGCGGCCATGATCTGGTCGTAGGTGCCACCGTCGGCGAAGTGCGTCTTGCCGACCTTGGCCCAGCCGCCCAGCGTCTGGTCGACGCTGAACAGCTTGATCGGCGCGTAGCGCTTCTCGTGCTTCTTGAAGATCGCCGGATCGCGCGGGCGGAAGTTGTTCTGAGCAATGATTTCCTGGCCCTCGGGCGTCCACAGGAAGTCCAGGTAGGCCTTGGCCAGCGCGGCCGAGCCCTTCTTGGCGACGACCTTGTCGACGATGGCCACCGGCGCGTCGGCCTCGACCGAGATGCTGGGCGCGACGACCTCGAAGTTGCCCTTGCCGAATTCGTTCTCGATGAGCTCGGCCTCGGACTCGAAGGTCAGCAGCACGTCGCCGATGCCGCGCTGGGTGAAGGTGGTGGTGGCGCCGCGGCCGCCGCCGTCCAGCACCGGCACGTTGGCCAGCACCTTGGAGACGAAGTCCCGGGCCTGCGCGTCGCTGCCGCCCTTGGCGATGACGCTGCCCCAGGCGGCCAGGTAGCCGTAGCGGCCGTTGCCGGTCACCTTGGGGTTGGGAATGATCACCGAGATGCCGGGACGGGCCAGGTCGGCCCAGTCCTTGATGCCCTTGGGATTGCCCTTGCGCACCAGGAACAGCATGGTCGAGCTGTAGGGCGCGGCGCCGTTGGGGAACTTGCTGCGCCAGTCGGCGCCGGTCAGGCCCTTCTCGGCCAGCGTGTCGACGTCGGTGGCCTGGTTCATCGTGACCACGTCCGCCTCCAGCCCGCCGATCACCGAGCCGATCTGCTTGGACGAGCCGCCGTGCGACTGGTTCACCGTGATCGTCTGGCCGGTCTTGGCCTTGTACGCGGCGACGAAGGCCGGATTGATCTGCTTGTAGAGCTCGCGCGCCACGTCGTAGGAGACGTTCAGCAGCGTCGTGGGCTGCTCGGCCGAGGCCAGCATCGGCACGCCCAGCAGCGGCGCCGCGGCGGCCAGCATCAGGGCCCGGCGGCGCGTGGCGGAGAACAGGGAGCGGTTCTTGTGGGCGTTGTTCTGGAACATGGCAAGCAGGCGGAGCCGGCGACGTTGAAGGTCGGGCTGCGAAGCTTGCCAAACAGTCCTTATTCCAGGAACGATTGTTTGAGCATTTGCTTATCTCGCATATCGAATATGCGAGGCGGGCGGGATGAAAGGCGCCAGGACCGCGATCGGGCTCCGCCGGAAGCGCCTCCCCCAAGACCCCGAGGGCGGCCCCCGGTCGCGACCTGGGCTTTCACCATGCCTTCCCGGCGACCCTACTGCCGCCGCCGGCGGGGGCGACATGGGCGCGCCCCGTGGAACGGAGTCTGGTGCGGGTCGCTCGTCGTCGCCAATGCGGAATGCAAGTGAGCAGCGTCGGCCGGCTCATATGGGACGGGCACCGGCCGCGTGCGACAGGCCGCGCTGTCCTCCCTCCGATGGACGAGGGTGGTGGCGAGCGCTGGGGGAGTCGGCTAGGCTGCGCAGGGAGCACGAACCCCACCGCAAGAGCGAGGAACCGCCTCCATGATGACTGCCCCGATCCCCGCGAACGAAGCGGAGCGGATCCAGGCGCTGCGCGAGCTGCTGATCCTGGACACGCCGCCCGAGGAGCGCTTCGATCGCATCGTCGAGTTCGCCGCCGAGGAGTTCGGCGTGCCGATCGCGCTGATCAGCCTGGTCGACGACGACCGCCAGTGGTTCAAGGCCCGCTTCGGCCTGGCGGTGTGCGAGACCGACCGGCGCAGCAGCTTCTGCGGCCATGCCATCCATGTATCGGAGGTGATGGTGGTGTCCGATGCCACCCAGGATCCGCGTTTCGCGGATAACCCGATGGTGCTGGGGCCGCCGCACATCCGCTTCTACGCTGGCGCGCCGCTGGAGATCCGCCCGGGCGTCCGCGTCGGCACCCTGTGCCTGATCGACCGGCGCCGCCGTACGCTGGACGACACCGACCTGGCCATCCTCATGAGCCTGCGGGACGTGGTGGTCTCCGAACTGCTCGGGAAGGCCGCGGAGTCGGGTTCATGAGCGCCGTCGCGCCGCCCCAGCTGCTGCTGGTCGACCCGCATTCGCTGTTCCGCCGCACGGTCGCGATGGTTGCGCGGCAGCTGGGCATCGCGCAGGTGCATGAGTCCAGCAGCCTCGAGGCGGCGCAGCGCCTGCTGGAGCACCAGTCGATGGACGGCCTGCTGCTGGACATCGGGCAGGGGCTGGACGCGCTCGCGCTGCTGCAGAGCGTGCGCGCCGGCGCCCTGCGCTGCCCGCCGTCCACCCCGGTGGCCTTGACCGCCGAGGCCTGCGACCTGCCCACCGCCCAGCTCTACAAGGAGCTGCAGGTGCGCCGCATCATGCTCAAGCCCTTCAAGGTCAAGACCGCGCTGGAGGTCATCCAGGACCTGGCTCGCCCCGAAATCGGCCCAGTGAGGGCCGCGTGCACACGCCCGACGGGGGTCACTCCACCCAATGCTGGGTGAGCCAGGGGGTGGGCAGCACGTAGCTGCGCAGATGGCGCCAGCGGTGCTTGACGCCGCCAGCGAAGGCGGCGCGGAAGTGGTCCCACGGCTTCTCGTGCGGCGGGTCCTGGGTGTTCCAGCGGCCCAGCATCACGTCGGCCGGGTTCGGGCCGCCCGGGAAGGTCACGATGCGCGCGCCGGCCGGCAGCTTGGCCGGCTTGAAGTAGCGCAGCGGGAAGGCCGGCAGGCAGTGCAGGCGGAAATGGCGCGTCCACAGGTGCGGCCAGAACTTGATGCCGCCGGGCACCGACGCGGTCACCCAGTGCTGCTCGAAGCCATGCTTGTCGGCCACGGCCTGGGGGTCGGCGCGGAATTTCTCGATGATGTGCGGGTACTTGCCGACCGGGAAGCGGAACACCGAGGTCTGCCCCAGGCGCTGCATCGGCTTGGCCCAGTTGCGGGCCAGCACCACATCGTCGGGATGGCCGTGGGTGAAGTAGCCGTCGATGTTGTCGACGATCACCGAATCCAGGTCGATGAACAGCACCGGGCCGGACAGGCCGGTCTTCTGGCCCAGGTCGGCGCTCCACATCACCAGCTTGCGCCACTTGCCCAGGGACTTCTTCGGCCATTCGCAGCCGAGCTCCTCCAGCGGGTAGGCATCCACCTCCGGGCGCAGGCCCTCGGCGTTGTCCGTCAGGCAGACCAGGCGGAAATCGCCGGTCACATGCCGGCGCAGCATGCCGTAGAGGCGGTTGACGTATTCCGGGCCGTAAGCGGTGCCCCACTTGACGCAGATGACTTGTTTCATGGGGGAGCGATGGCTCATTTTGGTTGTGGTCTCACCCAGATAGGGAAGGACGACACTATACGCAGCTGTCTGTAACTGGATTGCAAACGGGGCTTTCCGTGTCGAATGCGCCGGACATCGGGCTCCGCCGGGCGACTGACGCACCCGCCGCCGGACTGGCTTCGATATGCGATGGGCGCAGTTGGACATGCCAGGACCTTCGTTCCGGCGAGGAAGCGCGCTGCCTAGAGTCGGCGCCCATGACAGCCCTCGCCCCGCCCCTGACCGTCCCGCCGCCGCGGCCCGCCGCGTTCGTGGAAGACGCCGACGAGCCCTCGCAGGCCTTCCAGATCCAGGCCTTCGACGCGCCGCTTGGCGCCGAGGTGCTGGGGCTCGACCTGGCTCGGCCACTGAACGACGCCGACTTCGCGAGACTCCACCGCGCGCACCTGGACCACCACGTCCTCGTCTTCCGCGACCAGCGGATCACGCCCGCGCAGCACATCGCCTTCAGCCGGCGCTGGGGGCCCTTGCAGATTCATGTGCTGCGCAACTTCCAACTGCCGGGCCATCCGGAGATCCTGCAGGTGTCCAACCTCCGCGATGCGCAGGGCCAGCCGGTCGGGCTGGGCGACGCCGGCCAGTACTGGCATTCCGACCTCTCCTACAAGGAGCGCCCCAGCCTGGGTTCGCTGCTGCATGCGCAGGAACTGCCCGCGGAGGGCGGGGACACGCTTTTCGCGAACCAGCATCTCGCCTACGACGGCCTGCCGCTGGCGCTGAAGACCGCGGTCGCCGGCAAGCGGGCGGAGCACAGCTACCTGGCGAAGTACGAGGAACTGCGGGCGCGCAATCCCTGGCGCCCGAAGCTGACGCCGGCGCAGATCGCCGAGGTCAAGCCGGTGTCGCAGCCGGTCGTGCGCATCCACCCGGAGACCGGCCGACGCGCGCTCTTCGTCAGCGAGCACTTCACGACGCGCATCCTGGACCTGCCCGAGGACGAAAGCCGCGACCTGCTGGCGCAGCTCTTCCAGCACAGCAGCCGGGAGAGCATCGTCTATCGCCACCGTTGGCAGGCGCACGACCTGGTGTTCTGGGACAACCGCTCGCTGCTGCACCTGGCCGCGGGCTGTCCGGATTCCCTGCGCCGCCACCTCCACCGCACCACCATCGAGGGCGACGTTCCGGTGGGATGACCCACCCCTTCGCGTGCTTCACCCGCCTCCACTTCCCTGCCATGACCTCTTTCTTCAAGAAACCCCTGATGGCCGCCCTCGGACTGGCGCTCGCGCTGGCCGGCACCGCCTCGCAGGCGGAAGGCAAGCTCCGCATCGCCGAGCAGTTCGGCATCGTCTACCTGCTGCTCAACGTTGCCCAGGATCAGCAGCTGATCGAGAAGCACGGCAAGGCCGCCGGCGTCGACATCCAGGTCGAGCGCGTGCAGCTGTCCGGCGGACCGGCGATCAACGAGGCGCTGCTATCCGGCAGCATCGACATCGCCGGCGCGGGCGTCGGCCCGCTGCTGACGCTGTGGGACAAGACGCAGGGGCGGCAGAACGTGCGCGGCATCGCCTCGCTGGGCAACTTCCCGTACTACCTGACCAGCAGCAATCCCGCCGTCAAGAGCATCGACGACTTCAGCGACAAGGACCGCATCGCGCTGCCGGCGGTGGGCGTGTCGGTGCAGTCGCGCATCCTGCAGCTGGCCTCGGCCAGGCGCTGGGGCGATGCACAGTTCAACCGGCTGGACCGCCTGCAGGTCGCCTTGCCGCATCCGGAAGCGACCGCGGCGCTGATCAAGGGCGGCACCGAGATCAACGCCCACTTCGGCAACCCGCCGTTCCAGGAACAGGGCCTGGCGGGCAATCCCAACGTGCATGTGGTGCTCAGCAGCTACGAGGTGCTGGGCGGGCCGGCGTCGGCCACGGTGCTGTACACGACGGAGAAGTTCCGGCGCGACAACCCGAAGACCTACAAGGCCTTCGTCGGCGCGCTGGCCGAGGCGGCGGACTTCATCGCGAAGCACCCCGAGCGCGCGGCCGACATCTACATCCGCAACGAGAACTCCAAGGTGCCCAAGGACCTGCTGCTGAAGGTGATCAAGAACCCGGAGGTGCAGTTCAAGATCACGCCGCAGAACACCTTCGCGCTGGCGTCCTTCATGCATCGGATCGGCGCGATCAAGAACAAGCCGGCCTCCGCGCAGGATTACTTCTTCGACGATCCGCACAACGCGGCGGGGAGCTGAGCATGAGCGCGGTGCTGGAACGGCTTGACGCGATCGACACCCGGCCTGGCTGCGAGGTGTGCGAGGCCGGCGGCCAGGCGGCGGGCGTGCCGCTGGCGCAGCAGGCGCGGTTGAGGGTGGAAGGCGTCAGCCTCGAATACCGCGGCGAGCGCGGCCCGATCCGCGCGACCCATCGCGTCGGCTTCGACGTGATGCCGTCGGAGCGCTTCGTGCTGCTTGGCGCGTCGGGCTGCGGGAAGTCCTCGCTCCTGAAGGCGGTCGGCGGCTTCATCGCGCCCGCCGAGGGCCGGATCCTCGTCGACGGCCGACCGATCGACGGACCCGGGCCGGACCGCATCGCGGTGTTCCAGGAATTCGACCAACTGCCGCCGTGGAAGACGGTGCTGGAGAACGTCGCGTTCCCGCTGATCGCCTCGGGGTCGTCGCCGCGCAAGGTGGCGCTGGAGCAGGCGGGGGACTGGCTCGCCCGCGTGGGCCTGGCGGACTTCGCGTCGGCCTATCCGCATCAGCTGTCCGGCGGCATGAAGCAGCGCGTCGCGATCGCCCGCGCGCTGGCGATGAAGCCGCGCGTGCTGTTGATGGACGAGCCCTTCGCCGCGCTGGATGCGCTGACGCG